>FR878797.1:6191-18194 GCA_000434395.1 Clostridium sp. CAG:568
TCTTCACTTTATTCTTCACTTCAGCATGTGTTTCATTATCTATTCTTTGGAATGGAATTGTCACAATAATCCTGTTCTTTTCGATTTTGATAGCTCCCTTACCATATCGCGAAACGATTTTCGGAACGCCTCTTCCAGATCTTTCACTTAGCCTCAATTGAAGGAATATCGATGCTAAAACCTCATTTACAGGTATGCTTGCCCCGGAATAAAACCCTTCTGCATCTTGGTCGACGGCCAAACCACCATGAGATAAGATTTCCATCCTATCTGAGAATATGCTTATCTGCGGTCCATTTAAAGTAAGCCATTTGTTGTGGATGAACGCATTCAGGATTGCTTCGTGGAAAGCCTCGTAATCGAACAGAGGAACGTCTTTTCTCTCGGATATTCTATTTCTTTCATCGGCCTGAATGATGTTTATCGCATCCCCGTACTCGAGAAGCTTGTCCATTGAAAACAAAATGCAGTCATTTCCGAATTCTTTTACTGAAAAAAGAGGCGATGCTTTGTCAAGTCCGGTAAAGATGGAGACTCTGATTGGTATGGAGTTTTGATCCGAAAGAATGTATGCCATCACATTGTATTCATTCTTTTTGTTTTTCAGTTTAAGAGTTTTCTCAAAGTTTTCTTTCTTCAAGGTAATACCTTTAGCGGCATAGTACATAAACAGCCTATCGAAAGTTAAATCCTGCGCATAGTCAGGAGCTGAGTGATTTATGATTGTAGGATAGCCATTCACCAAAGTGCTATTGAGTTTTATTTCCCATTCTGGGTATTTATCCAATTTTTCTTTACTTGAACCGATACGGATATAGGCTTGTCCTTTATATTTTGTAACAACGGATTTTGATGCTGGAATAATCAGCATGACAATTCTGAAACCCCGATAATCAAACTCGACACTTTCAAAAGCAATGCTCGGTCTCAAATTTCTTGATAGATAATGTTTGTATGGTTCACCGTCAATATCTCTATCAAAATCAACCGAAGTTCCAACGATTTCTTTGCTAGAATCGCGGACTCCCCAAACCACATAGCCGTATTCCCTACCCGATAGCGTAGCGCCATTTGCAATAGCAGAAATATATTCTCCAATTTCATCTTTAGAAAACCAATTTTCTTTAAAATCAAGCCATTCATACTCATCCTTGAATTTGATGAGATTTTCAAAAATATCTAAATATTTATCCATATATCGACCTTATTTCTTTCCAACTTCATTGTACCTTTTTCTAAGCAGAATAAAGTGAAGAATAAAGTGAAGAATAAAGTGAAGAATAAAGTGAAGAATAAAGTGAAGAATAAAGTGAAGAATAAAGTGAAGAATAAATGCAAAAAGCTGATGACAAATAGCTAATTTTCAAAATCTTATCTACCCCCTTGCCTTCTAAATAGAACTCAAACCCATAAATTTCTAATCAGCCATAAAACGAAATTGCTTATTTTAGTTTGTCTACCATCTATCAAAGACTTCCATATATTCCCGTTTTGCCAAGGTACATTACCAGATAGGTTGACAACGAATCCAGGATGTTGATATGTTCCCGCAAAGCCGAGTGTGCATACGAGTTACCTGTACAAGACATTGGGGGTGTAGATATGTTTCCCTATACTAGTAAAAGCCGTTTTTCTTCGTTTTCGAGAGAATACAAGCCAATTTTCGGCAAAGAAAAAAGAGCCTCGACCTTTTTGAATCGGTGTTCTTCTTTTTGTTTCTGCCGTTTAGCGTGGCATTCGCTTTGATAACTTTTATATCAGACATTCTTGTTTCCTCCTTGTTTGTTCTGATATAGAAGTTTGAAAACATGCTCCAACCCAATTATGCCAAACAATAGCTATGTTCCTAAATTTTAGATTTAAATTTTTGTCGATTTTTTAATTGATTTTTATATTAAATTTAGCACATAAATTGAGTTTGCTCACAATTTAAGCTATAATTTGTGAGTAATAAAAAGGATTGTGAGAAAGATGCGCAAAGAATTTGATTACTCCAAACTTGCTGATAGAACCTTCGACAGGGAAACCGTCAATTACATCGGCCTAATACATGAATACAAGGGAAGGCAAGAGCTTTATCTGGAGCAGAAGCCAGAGGAACTCGATAAGCTCGTTGAGCTTTCCAAAATCCAAAGCACGGAATCCAGCAACGAAATCGAAGGAATCGTCATGACCAACCGGAGATTCGCCCAGCTGATGAATGATAAGACGACGCCGAAGAACTGCAACGAGAAGGAAATCAAAGGTTACCGCAACGTCCTTGACATCATTCACAGGAATTTCAACTACATTACTATCACCCCCAGCACAATCCTTCAGCTTCATAGGGAACTCTACAAATTCTCAGAAGAGCGTTTCGGCGGTAAGTTCAAGGATTCCCCCAACGAAATCGACGCCATAACGAAAGATGGAACGAAGATAGTTCTATTCCGGCCGCTAGAGCCTTTTGAAACACCAGAGGCGGTCGAACGGCTCTGCGAGGAATATGACAAGGCGATAAACAAATATCGCATTGATCCGCTCATCGTCATCCCAGTGTTCATCCATGATTTCCTCTGCATCCACCCATTCAACAATGGAAACGGAAGGATGTCCAGACTTCTCACGACACTGCTCCTCTATAAGAACGGATACGAGGTTGGAAAATACATTTCACTAGAAAAGAAGATACAGGTCACCAAAAGCGATTATTACGACGCCTTGCAGGAAAGCTCTCGTGGTTGGATAGACGATAACAACGATGACTCTCCTTTCATTAAATACCTCCTCGGAACCATACTGGCTGCGTATCGCGATTTCGAGGACAGGGTCAACATCGTTGGAAAAAAGATGTCCGCCAGGGAGATGGTTGAGAAGGCGGTGAATTCCAAAATCGGAAAATTTACCAAAAACGACATCGGTGAGCTATGTCCGGAAATCAGCAAAAGTTCCGTCGAGCAGACTCTTAAAAAGCTTTGCGATGAAGGTAAGATAAAGAAGGAAGGCGTCGGAAAGGCGACTTTCTACCACATAGTTTGATTATCAACTTATGGCACTTACAATCATAGCAAGTGCCTTTTTTCTCACAATTCATTAGTTTGCTCATAATTTCACTACCGCTTTTTGAGGAAACCATTATTTTTTTCATGTCTTTTATTCCAGAAAACTATGATGGATGCCAAATCTTTTCGATACGTTCTCTATAACCTTGGCGAACATGCTCTCATTTATGAGGCCCGCCTGATAGATTTTCACGAGTATGCCTATCTCCATGATGTAATCCAACGCCTTAAGGCTTATTGTATTGGATTAAAATTAAGAAGCCATTCTTTATAAATTGTTTTCGTAAAAAATATGAAAAATATGTTTTTATCAGCTTACTTATCTCTTTCAGTTTAATGCTTAGTTCATGTAAGAAAATCTAAATTCAATGAAATGTTATTTAAAAATAAATAACTTTCTAGAAATATAATTCCAAATCATAACGACTAAAGTTCTGATAATAAAGACAAGGATATAAGTCCATTTTAAATAGTCGTAGAACAAAGCTTCTAATCCTATTCCGATAATTAATCCAAATGCAGATAACACTACAAACAGCAACATTCCGTACCAAGTTTTAGCATTGGATTTTGTACTGGCTTTATATACCATATAGACTGAGCACAAATAATTAACTATCACACCGACTATAAAGCCCATAGTGACAGCAATAATAGTAATAATTGTTTCAGATAAGCTGGAAGATGCTAATAATAATCTCATTCCATATGTAGTAGCAAAATCAAATACAGAAGCTATGATTCCAACTAAAGCAAATCTAACTATCTCCCAAAACATATTCTTGTCTGAAATCTTATCATATGCAAATAGCTTCGTTATTATGTAATCATAGAACAAAGCTATTACACTCGCTAAATAGAAGGAAATCCACACAGGTAGGTTAGCATAGTTTGATTGATTGAACAAACAAAGCAATAAATCAAATCCTGCAATTCCGCACACTATTAAAATCACATAATAAACTAAAGATGAAGTCTTTTTAAATTTTGGAGTTTCTTTCGAAGGATTGAATAGAAAGAAACATAATTGAGAAGCTAAAGTAATTCCTAAAAATATTACTGTTCCCCAAGTTATCAAATCTAAGCAGAAAGAATAAGACCCTAGATTGATCATACTATTTGGATCAATCGGCGAAATCATACCAAGCAAACTAAATAATGATATTAATAGAATAATGATTGCTATTTTACCAATTTCATTTATAAGCTTAAAATTGTTAGATTTCACCATCATTGCTGAATCTATATTATCATCAAATTTAGCAGTTATAATTTCTTTTTTATCAGTCTTTTCTTTTCCCTGATTATTCTTTTCATTAGTCTTAATCAATTCATCTATATCAAAATTAGATGAATTCAAAATATCATCATTTTGTTTTATATCTTCTATCTTCTCTACTTTTATTTGAGGCGTTTTCTTATAAAAGTTCATACTTATTTAACCTCATTTCTAAAGTCTAGATATTCATATAGGACCCCTACAAAAGCAAAGATTAACAACATAACGCCTGAAGCAACTAGGCATGGTATTCCATATGGTGTTTCTACTAATGAAATTCCAGTATAGTAGTTGAAGACAATAGACAATGTAGATAAATAATAAATTGCACTAGCAATAGTTAAAGCGTATCCGAACAATCTAGCTTCTCTTCTTCTACAAAAAATAGCTAATGATAATCCACATAATACTGCTACTATTAAGAAAAATGGAATTAATGGGTTTACTATTTGGTTGTAATAAATAATTGATTGACCAGAAGATGAAGTATATAAAGGCAATAGAATTGAAACGACGAACAATATCATAGAAACAAAAGCTAGAAGCTGCGACACTATTTTTAATATTCCTCTCATATCTATGTTCCTCCATTCATTAAATGATTTTATACTATATTTAGGCTTTTAATTCTTTTACATTAGATATCCCATAAATATTTCTTATCGTTGGAATATCTAATAGCTTTATTGCTTTATATTCACTTTTAAGAAGTCCTCTCTTCTTTAAATCATTGATTGTTTTAGAAACCGTTTGTCTTGTAGTAGATAAAGCTAAAGCAATACTTTCCGTAGACATATGAACAACATTATTTAAAGATTCAGTTTGAATACGACACATGAATTCAACCACTCTTTGTGATGGTGTCCAAACAGCCAAAGCACAGAACTTATTTTCCATTCTGTTAAATAATTGAAACATAGATTTCATGACCAATGAATTCAATTCCGAATCAGTCTTTAATAATTTAAAGAATTTATCTTCTGAAAAAGATAAAATTTCTAAATCTGATTTAGCTATTCCTGTAGTTTTAAAAACAAGATCGGGATTCTGACCCATAATACCAAAAACATCACCAGCTCGATATAAAAGTGTTGAAGATTCTCTTTCATCTCCTTCATTAGAAAAAACTTCAATCATTTCTCCTGACAAAACAATAAAATCTTTTCTTAAAAGAGATCTATCAGTAAAGACAATTTGTTCCTTGGAAAAATGTTCCACGTTAGATGGATATTTAAGCATAAATTTGTATATATCTTTGTACATAAAATTCATCTCCCTTAAGTAAGCACTTTTATGCAAAATTTGTAAAGCACCTTACATTTGTTATTATATAAACATAATATATATATAGGGCTAAAAAAATGTGAAAACCACATTCTTTAAATTATTAGAGGTGCATATGGATTCTTCAAGTAATCTTACTTACACAAAAGAAGACGAGATTAAAGATAAGAAAGCTAGTAAAGAAACATTAAAGATTTACTGGGCTTGTCTTAAACCTTCTTGGAAAATGTTGATAGCATCCTTGATATTAACAACCATGGACGCTGTCTTCGAGTTATTGATTCCTTATCTTTCCGGTTTGCTCATCACTCAAGGAGTTAATGGGTTGAGATTCGGTGCAGGATTGAGTCAACCAAACTTCTATTACATTTGGCTTTATAGCGGATTGATAATAGGATTGTCGTTATTTGCTATATGTGCACAAGCATCTGCTATGAACATAGACGCAAAGATTTCTAGTGACTTTGTAGAAAGACTAAGAAATACTATATTTTGGAAAGCTGAGCAATTCTCCTTCTCAAATATAGGTCATTTCCCTGTTTCAAAATTGACTACAATGCTATCTAACGATTGTAACAATATTCGTTTCTTCGTGTTGATGCTAACTAGAGCTGGATTTAAATCACCATTGATGATTATCATATCCTTTGTGTTTATATTCTCACAGAGCTGGTTGATAGGACTTATAACAATTCCATTGTCGATTCTATCATTCATAATCATCGCAATAATCATCAAGAAAACACATCCATTCTTTATCGAAACTCAAACAGCAATCGACAATGTCAACAACAATGTTGAGGAAGATACAGAGGGAATTAGAGAAGTTAAAGCGTTCTGTAGAGAAAAACATATGGATGATAAATTTGCTAAAGCTAACCAAGATTTAACCGATGTATCATTCACAGCCTTCTCTAGAATGGCAATAGTCTCAGCCATCACTCAATTAGCAATCAGTATAACTATTGGATTGATTCAATATTTTGGTGGTTGGGATTGGATGTACACTGCTACAAATACTCCTTTATGGTTGATATTCAATAACGGAAATCCATTCAATGCAGGCGAGCTTTCTATGCTTTCCAACTTTACAGCAGCTATGACAATGGCTTTCTCATTCCTTTCAATGTTGCTTCAATTTTATGGTCGTGCAGAGGCTAGTAAGGAACGTATCGACAGAGTATTAGTCGAGCCTATCGATATCTCTTACTCACCTAAAGCTAAGACTGAGGATTTTGATCCTGATCATCTTGCAAACGGTGATGTCTCATTCAAAGACGCCTGTTTAACATATGTCGATGATTTATCAAAGTTAGCCTTAGATCCTATATCTATCGATATTCCATCAGGAAAAGTTATAGGAATAGTCGGAGGAACGGGTTCTGGAAAATCTAGCTTTGTAAATCTCATCCCACGTCTTTACGATGCTTCAAAAGGTGAAGTCATAATTGCAGGTCACAATATTAAGGATTATTCAGTTCAAGCTTTAAGAAACGATATCGGTGTGGTCTTACAACAGAACTTGTTATTCACTGGAACTATTAGATCCAATATCCTTTGGGGAAAGCCTGATGCGACCGATGAAGAAATATGGAGAGCTTTGGAAATAGCTCAAGCTGCAGACTTCGTAAGAGGATTTAAAGAAGGATTGGATACACCTGTAGTTCAAGGCGGAAAATCCGTATCCGGTGGACAAAAACAGAGATTGTGTATCGCAAGAGCAATAATCAAAAATCCAAAGATTCTAATCTTGGATGATTCGACTTCAGCTTGTGATATGGAAACCGAAAGAAAGATTAAAGAAGGTTTGTTCACTAAGTTAAAAGGTACGACGATATTCATCATCGCTCAACGTATTTCTTCAGTCAAAGATGCAGATGAAATCATAGTCTTAGACAATGGTAAAGAAGTAGGTAGAGGAACACATGAGGAGTTGTTAAATACATGCCAAATCTATCAAGAAATCGATGCCATTCAAAAGAAAGGAGTTGGTGATTAATTATGAAGAAGAGAAAAGATTCATTTATCACTGGTACTGGTCCTACGATCAACAACGTAACTATTCAATACTCTTGTGGTAAAGAAGGATATGAAGAGCAACAAAACAAGTATAGTCAAAGAAAGAAAGGGTATGGAAAACCTCAACACTCTTGGTCATCATTGATGCGTGTCTTCCATTATGTCGGACCTGATAAATGGAAATTCACTTTTGTGATGTTCGTCACCTTCTTATCAGTTCTAATATCTTTATTAGGTGCTTTTATTTCAGCCCCTTTGGTCGATGGCGTTTTAACTCCAGCTTCCTATGCTGCTACAGGATGGACTTCCATAGATCCTGAGACTTATGGTAATTCACTATCATCATTAAGTAAGATTGTCTTCAATATGGTCGATTGGACTAAGCCAAATGCACAATTCCAAGCCATGGGTGTTGCAGGTGGAATGTTTGGAATAATGCTCGGACTTTATATTCTTGCTTTCTTCCTATCCATCTACCAGGCTGTATCCATGACAAAGATAGGAACCGACTCTTTAAAAAGAATGAGAAATGATATGTTCTCCAAGATGCAGGATTTACCTCTTTCCTATTTCGATAGAACACCTCATGGAGACATAATGTCTAGATTCACAAACGATGTAGATAATATCTCCCAGCTATTCATCAATGGAATGCTAGAAATATTCACTTCAATCATCTTTGGGTTAGGAATCTTATTTTTCATTTTCTATCTCAACTGGTTATTGGCTCTAGTCACTATCTTCATAGAATTAGTAGGTGTATTAATCGTAGTAATAAATGTTCATAGATCAGTATCTGCTTTCTCCGAGACACAGATTTCAATGGGTGAATTCAACGGATTTGCTGAAGAGGTTTTGTCTGGATTAAAAGTAGTTAAATGTTTTTCTAAAGAAGAGGATATGAACAAGATATTTAAATCTATAGATTATCGCCACACTCTTCACAATAGACGTTCAGTATTCTTGTCATCGGTAAATATTCCTATCGTCAACAATATAAACAACATGGCCACAGGAATAATAGCTATGTTAGGTGCAATATTGATAGCTGTAGGTTCTAACATTCCTGGAACTGTTATATCAGTAGGAATCCTAGTCTCTTACATTGCATTCCTAAGAATGTTCTCACGTCCATTCAATTCAATATCGAATATGATGACTATGCTTCAAGCTTCTTTGGCTGGTGCAGAACGTATCTTCCAAATGATTGACCAGGAACCTGAACCTGCTCATAACAAATCTTTATGGCGTTCATTCAAGGCTGAGGATGGTCAATATTACTGGACCAATGGAAAAGACATCAAACATGTTCGTGGTGAAGTCGATATGAAGAATGTTTACTTCTCCTACATCAAAGGTCAACAAGTCTTAAAAGACATAACCATGTATGCTAAACCTGGTCAAAAGATTGCTTTAGTCGGTAGCACTGGGGCTGGTAAGACAACCATCACTAATATGTTGACTAGATTCTACGATATAGATTCTGGAACTATTACTATTGATGGAATCGATATAAAAGAAATCGATAGAGTATCTATGAGAAGAAGCATGACACTCGTCTTGCAAGATACACACTTATTCACTGGAACTATCTATGACAACATCAGATATGGAAGATTAAAAGCATCTGATCAAGAATGCGAAAAAGCAGCTAAAATTGCTTGTGCTGATTCCTTCATAGAAAAGCTTCCTGATGGTTATAACACTGTAATTAGTGGTTCTAACGCATCATTATCTCAAGGTCAAAAACAATTGCTTTCAATTGCTAGATGTGCCGTCGGTAATCCTCCTATTCTAATTCTCGATGAAGCCACATCTTCAATCGATACAAGAACGGAAAGATTGATTTCCAAAGGTATGGATAACTTGATGCGTGGAAAGACAACATTCGTCATTGCACATCGTCTATCTACTATTCGCTATGCCGATTGTATCATGGTCATGGATCACGGAAAGATTATCGAAAGAGGAACTCATGATCAGCTTATAGCACAAAAAGGATACTACTATAAGCTTTGGACTGGTAAAGCTGAATTACAATAACAAATAAAAGCTAGCTTTTTATTTTGGTCTTTAGGGATTTAAAAATTCAAGTAAGCAATTTAGAATTGCTAACTGTTAGTTTACTAACCAGTGTACACAATTAATATACTAATATCCTTAGATAAGCTCGCTAAGTTACATACAATCGTTATCTACATTATCTGTTCCGATGATAAAAAGTATTAGAAATTTTCAAGTCAGCAATTGATAAAAATATAAAAGTACTGATTCCAAATAATCTTCTCAAATCAAGACACCTCATCTTAGAAAGCAAAGAGAATGGAAAGATATTTAGCGATACTTCCACGCCCGTGGCCTACAAAATCACCAACGTGTGGAGGAACATCTCATAGCTTATCTTTAAGCATACTAGGAAAAAGTAGACCTCTCCTTCGTCTAGAGGAAGATTTTTGTATCTTAGAAACAGAATGAACGCAATCGATGTCATCTACAACAATAGCCCTGAAGTCTATCCGTCATGCAAAAAAAGTCTGAGGTCCTAGAGCAGGATAGCCTCAGGTGCACCGGCCTCAAGTGGCTCATGATGAGGCACAAAGAAATATCTAGGAAATATCTGGTGGAATATCTTATGTGATACACCTACACCATGGATATGAATCTAAAGCTAAAGCTTTTCGAAGTCTCATATTCGTCAACATGATACAAAAAAATGTTGCAACACTTAATTCATACTACGTTTTTAATATTAAAAAAGCGAGGATCCAAATCCTCGTTTTTTTTAATCGAATAAAGTTAGAAAGTGACTTGAGTATTAGACTCAGGCTCTTTTCCACCCTTCTTTCTTCTTCTGAAAGTCATCTTTCTTACTGCGATATCAGCTAAGTAGATAATGACAGACAATAACAAGATATAGACATTAGTAGACAAATAACTTGCATGTACTTTTTCATCATCAGACATCTTATACTGAATATTATCTACATCATATAAATCTCCACCGGCTTGTTTTGTGAGACTATAGAGTAAATCATTTGAGTTGTCATCGAAGAAATTGAATTCTTTTGAATAATCGAAATTGATAAATACTTTAGAAGTAACAGATTCCGTTTTTCCACTACCATCAGTTCCTGTATAAGTCAATTCAGCTTTATATTGACCTGTTGTAGGTGTAGAGATGACTGCACTATAAGTTTCACCATCGAAAGTCAAAGTATAGTCAGTAGATGTATTAGTATTAGAATCAGTAATCTTAGCCGTCAATGTAGCATCACTCTTACTGACATTAGGAGAAACAGACAAATTGACTGATGAACCATTGGGAGTATAAGACACGCTCAAGATTGAATCTGTATGCTTGTCTGGCAAGCTTTGAGAAATCATATTCTTGAAGAAGGTCTTTCCAGCTAAAGATCCACGCAATGTATTAGTCCAACTCTTATTCGTTCCACCTATCGATGAACTGAAGGTAGAGACTTTACCAAGTCCGTAATTCCAATAAGCATACAAAGGAACAGCGATAACACTTGCTGAATAAGTACTATCCATCTTTACGTACTGAACAGAAAGAACAGTTGAAGCACCATCTTTACTTCTAGAATAATAATATCCACCGATAGAACCTAACTTATTCACGACACCTTGCAAAGTTTTATCCTTCTTCAACAAGTATTGGATCTCAGCGTTTTCATTAATTTCTAATTCATCTATCGTCTCATTAGTGACGAAGCTCTTCATGATGTTGGATAGATTAAGAATTGAGCTGCTATCCAAGTATTGGAAACGTCCATTTCCTAACTTTGCCAATCTCTTCAATAAAGCAACACCATTCTTATAACCGATATCGATGAATGAACAAGAAATGTTCTCATTGCTGATATTGATAACTTTATCTCTCAAAGATTCATCAGTATCAGAAGATTGGCCATCGGTCAAAGTAATGATGCTCTTGTATTCAGCAGCAATACCCTTGATTTGACCATAAGCAGCTTCCAAACCTTTGAGCATTTCTGTTCCACCACCAGAGGTAATTTTGTTTTCTATGTTCTTGATGATTTCATTTCTACCATCTTCAGAAGTAATAGAAGTCATAGGCTGAACAATAGTGACGTTAGATTCAAATGTGACAACTGAAAGCTGATCACCCTTATTCAACAATTTAGCAACTTCCTTAGCACCCTCTTTAGCATTGCTTAAACTTGCACCGGACATTGAACCAGAGCTATCGATAAGAAGGACGATAGCTCTAGAATCACTAGGCTGTGATTGAACAGGGAGCATATCGTTGTAAGTGCTAAGCGATACATCCTTGGTATCATCCTTATAATCCATCAAATGAGTATTTCCTAAAGTAAGTACACTCTTTCCATACTCTCTAAC
>FR878797.1:18200-60434 GCA_000434395.1 Clostridium sp. CAG:568
CTCTTTCCATACTCTCTAACAGCAATATTTAAGTTAGAGATGAATTTATCGTAGTTTTTAATAGTCTTCATATCGACATTCGACAATACGATTTCATCGTATTTGATAAGTTCGGTCAATTCAGTAGGAACTTTAGTAAATCTAGTGCTGTTTTCTTTAATTTGAGCATCGACTTTAGTATTGGAACTAAATCCACCCAAAGCTTTAAATTGAGTCAACTCATCCGCAGTATTACCGATAAAGAGTAAGTTGAACTTATCACTTACATCTTGAGTAAATAATCTTGAATTGTTCTCTGCAAAAGTATCCAAGAATCCGACATCTTTTGTTGCTGATACAGCAACTTTATAGTTATATGTTCCAGCGATAGATGTATCTAGAGTAAAGCTGACGATATTCACACCATTAGATAAATGAGTATCTTTAGATTGGCTCACTTTATCATTCAAATACAAACTAACTGTAGCATTAGTATCATCGGTAGCATTGATCGTCACATCGACTTGCTCATCTCTATTTAGGAAGGTGCTATCGTTATAAGCTAATGAAGTCAAAGAAACTTCATGAGTATAATCGGCATCGATATCTACAGCATCCAAATGAATACCTTTACTCATGATTGTCGACATTGCATCGACAGCAGAGTTATCAGTTTCAACACCATCAGATATCAATGTGATTCTCTTGATGACATTTTCATCAAACTGAGTTACAGTGAAATCCAATGCACTCTTTATATCTGTAGCAGTACAGTCAAAGTTTTTATTGCTATAAGCATCTTTGATCGAATTGAATCTTTCACCAGGTTTGGATAAAACAACTGCATTTCTTCCAAAGGCTATAACACCGACTTTAGTGCCTGGTACTTTCTCAGCTTCTTCCTTAGCTTTATTGATGGCTTTGTCAATCTTAGTCTGTGATTCCTTAGTACTGGCAGAAGCATCAGCGAGAATATAAACATCAGTGTTGCTATTAGTGACGAGTATCTGTGGATTTGCAAATGCAAAGGATAGAGAGACACACAACAATAAATGAAGAGTCAAAGAAATTATATTTCTCTTGTTGTATCTCTTCTCTTTCTTCATCATGAAGAATCCGACGATAACACCAGCCACCAAAGGGATCATTATAAATAATAACCACGGGTTCCAAAATTTAAAATTGCTCATGTCCGTACAGTATCCAATCCGTCAAGAAGAAGACTACAGCAACAATGACGAAAGGAAGAATATCGTCATAGATTGCATTAGCCTTTTGCTCTTGGCTATTCTTAACAATCGACCTCTGCTTGCCATCAGCTTTCAAAGGATCACTCTCATCACTAGGATATGCAGAGTAGAAGTTGACAACTTTCTCTCTTCCAAAGTAATTAGTGACTTTGACTGAATAAGTTCCAGCCTCTTCAAGCTTATATGTTGTCAAATCAGTCTTGCTGATAGGCTCTTCTTTGCCTGATGGAGTAGTAACCACAATAGTCTTAGCATTGTCAGGCAAGGAGAATGTAACTGTATCTCCAGCCTCGTATTTGAAAACATCCAACACCTTAGGATTCGAATAAGAAATGAAGTTTCTCATCAAGATAATGTAATCGGCCAACATAGGAAGATCTGAGTTTTGCAAGTCGAAGTTACATACAATTTGTCTCTGATTGTTATCGTTCTTTCCAGCAAAGACGAAAGGAACATTGTCACAAGAGAGAAGAACTGTGAATTTGTTGTTCAAGGTATAACGTTTATACTGACCGACTTTAATAGAATTTTTCATTGACAAATTCTTTGTCAATTGTTGGAAAATAAGGTCACTAGAATTGCTTGTATATTTAGCAAGAGCACCAGGATCGACAGGCTTTACCTCTTCCTGACACACGAATCCACAGCCTTTAACACTGTCGACATTGAATAGCCAAACAGCCCCGTCGGCAGGAAGTTGCTTGGGCGAATATCCATCGAAAACATAAATATCAAATCCTGTAACCGATGAATACAAAGCATATTCAGAAGATTTCATGACTTCATAGCGAATTCCACAATTGTTTGAATTCAAAGCAGAGAATGCTGCCTCGTAATACAAAGGATTAGAACTTACCAACAATATCTTAGTGATATCACCTTCACTACGATACAAATAATAATCGTTATCTTCAGGAAGCTTGTCTTCATTTAAGACACTAGCTTTGATAGACTCATAAGTCTTATAGTTCCCAGCCAAATCAGGAATATCGACACTGATATCGCTCAATTTACCTTTTTCTACATTTAGTCTCTTTTGACCCAATGACTTATTATTGACAAAGAACTCAACTTTAATCTCAGTATCTTCAGCATATGATATGACCTTAGTTTTCAAAGTCATAACTTTCTTCCTTGAATCATATGAATATTCAAGGTCTTTGATAGCGTAATTGTTATCTTTAGAGCTAACATCCAATACTTTGAGATTATCACCAGGATTCTCACCCAAATCGATAGTTTCATCAGTAGCGATGTAACAAAGACTTCCTTTATTCTCTGAGACCATGGATTGAGCTATACTCAAAGCATTATCCAAATTTGAATTGTTATCATCAATCTCAGCATTATCGATAAACGAATTAAATATATCGACATCTGAAATGTTTTGACAAACAGCTTTGGTGCTAGAATCAGCTAAAATCAATGAAAAAGTACATCCGTTGGTGCTATTAGCAACGACATCTTTAATCTTTTCCTTAGCGACATCGAATTTAGTCTTAGTATCGTTATCAGCACTCTTCATCTTCATACTAGCTGAAGAATCCAAGATGAAGACTATGTTATCAGCACCATTCTTAAAAGAGAATATAGGCTGAGCCAAGGAGAAAGCCAAGAATACTATTGCACAGCATTGAAGAATCAATGCTAACAATTTAGAAAAAGTATTGATAGGATTTTTCTTCTTGATAAACTTCTTACTGAGTTCCCAGACGTAGCTGGAAGAAACAGTATCTTCCTTATACTTATTCAGCAAGATATAGATGACGATAAGTACAGGAATAGCGAGGAGCAATAAAAGTCCCCAAGGATATTGAAAGCTCATTTTATCACCCCCTTGCTGATCATCTTATCTAAGAACAATTCTCTCATAGGCATTGAAGTCGGATAAAAGATATAATCAGCTTCACGAGAAGCACAGAAGTGGGATAAGTTATCTTTGATATATTCCAAAGCAGCTGTGTAAGCCTTCAAAATATCTCTACTTACGTTTCCTTTATAAAACCTATCTGAATCCTCACAATCGTAGAGAAGACTCTTACCACGAGCGGTAGGATTTATCTCTTCATTTGCCAATAATTGAATACAAAGAACATCTCTTCTCTTTTGTCTTAAATAGTCGATGGCATCAAAATAATTGTTATCGGTTAAGAAATCAGAAATGATAATACTTTTTCCATCACCATATCCAACTTGGCTCTTAATGATAGCATCGCTGATGAAGCTATCACCACCGAACTTTATCTTGTTGAGACTCGATACACTTTGAAGGAATCTCTCTTTACCGACTATTTTTTCAAACAATGGTTCGACTCTATGTCCGTTGATAGTATAAATAGAAACTCTATCCATCTCAGAAACAGACAAGTACGCAAGCGTAGTAGCTAAGCGTAATGCAAAATTACTTTTGTTATAGAAAGACATAGATCTAGAAGTATCTATGTAGATTCTAGTATTCATCTGCTTTTCATCCAAATAAAGCTTGATGTATAACTCTTCAAATCTACCGTAAATATTCCAATCTATCTTAGTAATATCATCCCCTTCGATATACTTCCTATAATCCGCAAATTCACATGAAGAGCCATATTTCTTGGATTTATGCGATCCACCGAACAAGCCGGCTACATTGTCTTTGACAGCCATCGAGAATAGCTCGACTTGTTGCAAAAATTGCTCATCAATAATTTGTTTCATAGGCTACTTAGCCTTTCTATTCTCTTTGATAAGTAATCCTATTACATCATCGACAGACAAATTATCATTAATTGCGTTGTAATTGACTTTGATTCTGTGTCTCAAGACAGGGAAAGCCAAAGCATCGATATCATCATAAGAAACATTGTAGTTTCCTTCCATCAAAGCCTTGATCTTACCACCAGTGATAAGAGCCTGACAGGCTCTAGGTGAAGCACCGAACTTAACATATTTTCTAGCGACTTCAGAAGTCTCATCAACTTCAGGGTGAGTTTTGTGGACGAGTCTCATAGCATAGTCCAAGACATCTTGAATCACAGGAACTCCGACAGCAAACTTTCTCATTTCCAAGATGGTGTTTCCATCGACAACAGGTGTAGCCTTTTCAGATTGATCAGCTTGTGTCATCGTAACGATGTCACCCAATTCTTGAACTGAAGGATAATCCATAGTCAACTTAAACATAAAACGGTCCATCTGAGCTTCAGGCAAAGGATAAGTACCATCTTGTTCGATAGGGTTCTGAGTAGCCAAGACGAAGAAAGGCTCTGCCATAGGATAGTTGACACCACTTACTGTAACCTTATGCTCCTGCATGACCTCCAACATAGCTGCTTGAGTCTTAGGAGTAGTACGGTTGATTTCATCAGCTAAGACAATTTGAGCAAAGATAGGTCCTTTTTGGAAGGAAGTAGTCAAATTACCATCTGCACCTTTTCTGATAACATTAGTACCAGTGACGTCGTTAGGCATCAAATCAGGAGTAAACTGAATTCTGGAGAATGGCAAGGACAATGTTTGTCCCAATGAACGAACTAATCTTGTTTTTCCAGTTCCAGGAACACCTTCGAGCAAGACGTTACCACCAGCGATAATGGCGGTAATAACATTGTCTATAACATCATCCTGACCTACGATATCTTTGTGAACCTCTTCTTTAATCTTAGCAATAGATTCACTAAATTCTTTAAGCATTTCTTCGTTTTCCATGTTTGAGTTTCCCCTCTTTAATATTAAATATACAATCTAAGTCTAATTACCACCCTGTCCAGCATTATCGCCAGTTCCAGTGCCAGTGCCAGAATTGTTTCCACTTCCGGATCCAGAGTTATCTCCGGAATTATCGCCACCATACAAATACTTGAAGTAATCGGAGACAGAAGAATCTACATCGCTATCGCCAGAGTCTTTAGCATCGTTAGCGGCTTGACCTTGGTAATCTTTGATAACTTCACCATAACTCTTGGATCCCTCATCTCCGGTGTAAACCTTATCGTTTCCTCTATAGTTGGTGTTTCCTTCTCCACCACCAGCTCCGTCTCCTTTGCCTTCACCTTTTCCTTCACCTTGCTGTCCGCCACTTCCTTGACCTTGGCCATTGCTTTGAGAACCGTTTTGGCCATCGCCTTTGTTTCCTTGATTATTACCTTGGTTGCCTTGATTACCTTGTTCACCTTGATTGCCCTGGTTACCTTGGTTACCGTCTTGATCACCACTGTCACCATTGCTTCCGCTGTCACCATCGTTGCCTTGGTCACCTTTGTTACCTTGGCTACCGTCTTGATCGCCGCTGTCGCCAGGCTTACCATCACTAGAACCACCATTACCGCCACCACCATTTTGAGTAGGATCGATAAGTTCTTCCATCTTTTTCTTTACTTCTTCAGCTAAGGCAGTGTTGCTATTTTCGATTTGAACATCAGTAATTAAGTCAGATAAAGCTTGTTCGAAAGCAGTATAAATACCCTGTTTCAAAGTAGTGATTTTTGCACCGTTAGAGCTACCACATGCCTTGGCCTCTGGAGAGTAAGCTTTGAGCTTTGTGCTCAATATATTGAAGATTCCATAGATTTCATCGGTAGATTCAACCTTAGAAGCTTTCAAAGAATCATCGATATGAGCTGCCCAAGTATCCAAATAGCTACCTAACTTTGCTCCATCAGAACGAATATCGCTCAATGAATAAGGCTTCAAATATTCGTTTCCATCTGAATACATAGTGAGATATCCATCTTTATCTTTGTTAGTGGCTGACTTCTTTATTTCAGTGTTGTCTTCCAACCAGTGGAATCCATCAGTGATGATTTGGTTATCGGATATTCCAGTGTCACCATTGAACATTCCGATTCCGACTTTAATAAAGAATGTATCGCCGTGTGTTTGAAGTGCAAGACCGATTTCCTCTTTGACGTTTACTCTATTCAAAGCATCATCAACTTGACCTTGAGCATCTCTAACTTTCTCAGTTCTAGAAGCGATATCAGTATCATTTTCCAAATCAGCTTGTAGTTTTTCTAAAATTGCAAACAATTCTTGTTTGAATTCCTCAGAAGCATCCGATTTAGAAATGTAGTCCTCGATGTCTTTGATGATATTATCAGTACGGTCATTGAAGTCTTTGCCATTATTTCCAGGATTTACAATCGTATTAAATCCTTCTTTAATTTGATTTGTAAATAAAGAAGTAGTGAGTAAGGAAGCTCCTAAGACTATTGCAGGTAAAGTCCAAACAGCAAGCTTTACAGTCATCTTCTTAGGATTTTGCTTCTTGACTTCGACTTTAGCATCTTCTCTTTGCCTATCGATCAAGAATGAGCTCTTTCCTTGGAACTCCACCATTGTTGCGCATTTCTCTTTGAGATCGTAAGTAGAGTCGATTCTCTTTGCAACATCGCCTTCCTTAGGATTCTTGACAACGCAGTAAATAACTGCAGTTACCAACATAGCTAACACTCCACCAAAGACCTCAATTGTGATATAAGGCCAGGTGGTCAATTTAGCCAACAAAAAGGACATTACCAGGATTGCAGATACGGCCAATCCCAAAGCCAATCCCCACAAAGAACCTTTAATAATGTTCTCTAAAACAAGTTTTCTCTTATATTGTTTTAACATAAGCTAACTCCTTTCTACATAATGGATAAAAGCTAATTCAATTTTTAAATATTTATATCAACTTTAATTTAACTTCTCTCCACATTTCCTCGCTCTTTGAGCTACTAAATATTAACACTAAATATAAAATTAATCAAATAAATAGGTTGAATATACTTTGTATTCTTACTGAAAGTACTTTCATACCATTTTCTAAGCAATATTTAGGCCTTTTCGAATGCAGTTAAAGATGGTGATTTATAATTTCCAAAAGATTATAAGTCACACAGTGTAGCCTGCTTTTTCTAATATTTCCTTGGCTCTATATATCAAAAGTGATGAAACAATAGTCCTTCCACTCTTTAGAACCGAAGGTAAAATATCACTACATTTTAAAAGGCAAATCTCATAATAAAATATCCAGCCCCTCAAGGAGCTGGATATCGACTAAAAGTATCTAAAAAGTTGAAATAGAGTATTTATTGAGATACTGTTTAAGCCTTGTCGAATGCAGTCAAAGTCATAGCGACTTTGATTTCAGTTCCGATGTTAGGCTTGATATCTACAGTACATATTCTTCCATTCTTCTCACAATAGCCGGTTAAAGACTTATAAACGACATCGTTACTGACTATGTAAGTCTCTAATGTATGCCAACCAGCAGCATCGAATGCAGTCTTAGCAGCTGCAATTTCAGAATCACCACCATAGTTATATCCAGTAACAACCAATTGATTGCTAGAGCTATAATAAAATGTATATGGTTCATCTACACCCATGTTGAAGTAAGGAACATCGAAATTCAACTCATTCTTCATTCTTTGCTTCACATTTGTGTGCCAATCTGTTCTTGTGACGGAAGAGAAGTTTGGTAAGTAGAAGATAGTAGCTTCGATTCCATTCTCATCACTGGCTTCAGATGAATAATTGCTTTGATAAGTAATCTTGAAATAAGATCCATCTGGATTTGTCTTAGTAGCGACAACTGAAGGATATGTGTAGTATCCGAACGGACTATAAGTAGTCTCAAATCCCGCTGCCTCTAAGGCTTCTACCGCTTTATTTACATAAAGAGGTGAGAAGACTGTATTTCTTGTATATAGTCTAAGTTTTCTATTCCAACTGATTAAATCTGAAGGAGTAGAAATACCCATATCTTCACCTAATCCTGTTGGAGGAAGATAGATGAACGGATCGACTGCATGATTTTGGAACAAATAATTCATCTGATAAACGATATCTTCATTATTAGAAGCATTAGCCTTAGTCAATGATGCCCAAGTTGAAGGTGTAGTAGAGAGATTAGATACGGCCAAATCATGATAAACACTCATTGTTATTTTGTCAGAATACTTCTTCACCAAGATTCTAATCTGACTTCCATCACTCAATATCTTATATCCGCCCATACAATCCTTAGATGTAGAATAGGAAGAGAATGCAGAACAATAATCAGCGTGCCAGCCTCCATCAGCAGTATCAGCATCCAGTTTAGTCTTAGCCAATTCCAATACATCATCGTTCCAATCACTTCCAGTGATAGTAATAACATTCATAGTTGTACCTATGGTCTTCGTTGCAACAGAAGGTAAGACTGTTCCTAAATAGATATATGGAATAGCAGATTCGCTTCCAAATTCCTGTGAGAAAGCAGTCTTTATTTCAGCGGTCCACTCCTTACCATTTTCAGGAATGAATCCTTCCTGGTAAGTAATCTTGATATAAGGAACATCAGTTGAAATGTCCCTAGCTATATGAAGAGTTAAAATATCTTTATTAGCTAGTTTATACGTGAAGTAAAGGGATGTGCCATAGGATCTGCTCGAATCATAAACGAATCCTTTATCTGAAGAGAATGCTGCTTTAGCATTAGTGAATATCTTGCTATCATATGTATTTCCATAAATATTGAATTCCCTGGCCTTTGCATCATATGTATACATAGGATATTTTGTTCCCAAATATAAGTATGGAAGATCAAAATCCTCACCATATGCTGTATGCAAAGTATTAGTGATTTCACTAGTCCAAGCGGTAGGAGCATTGTCCTCATCGTATGTTTCATCATATGAAATTATATTTGAAATAGAAGGACTATAAGAACTATTAGAATACTTGAAGGAAATCTTCAACGTTCTACCATCATCAAAGGCCTTAGTAGCATACAAACCTTTAATATATGCTTCATCATGAGAATACAAAGAAGTACACATCGTCAGCTGGGTGTCCCATCCAGCAGCATCGAAAGCATCCTTTGTATTCAACATGAAGCTTTCAATATTGTCGTAGCTAAATTTTAGATTGAATTCCAAACTACCATCAGCAAACTTGATTTCATCTTCTGTACTGCCTGTATCAAAGAAAGGAATAGATACATTTTCACCTAAAATCTTTATGACAGCCTTAGCTCCTTCAGACCAATCAGTAGCAGTAGTTGCAGGCATAACAGCAGACTTAGCTATTTCGATATATGCAGTTTCATCATCGTCTTCTCCATCCTTGAATAAAGCAACCTTATAAACATTTCCGTTGATTTCCTTGAGAGCTATTCTTTGAACCAAGCATCTACTCGAGTAATCCTTAGTTGAATCGAAATCCTTTATCAAAGTCCATCCACTATCGGAATCATATGCAGTATCGAATAACTCAATAGTCTTTGCATCATACTTTCCACCACAAATGATGAAGTTAGGATCATATTTATCCACACTGCCATCCACATAAGGAGTTGTAGTTCCTATATATACAAATGGAATTTCATCCATTCCATCCGTGTACTTAGCTGTGAATTGAGTCTTGAGATCGTCCGGCCATGCAGTCAGTGAAGAAGGTGTGAATATTTCAGTCCTGGAAACTACAAAAATAGGATCTCCATCGATGTTCTTCTCGATGACAGCCTTATAGTCATTGATTCCAACAGTTTTACTGAATGTCTTGCTTGTCTCTTCAGCTGTATCATCAGCCTCTGCTTCAGCAACTTGCTCAGTCCAACCATCACCCTCAAGTGTCTCTTTAGCCTTAGTCAAGAGAGAATCATCCCAAAGTTTCCCTTTCAAATATAATTTTCTTGAATTTGTATTGTAAGAATTAACTTCAGGGCTGACTGTTCCTAAATAAATATAAGGTAAAGTAAGTCCACCCAAAGACTTAGCTATGTTATCTTTGACAGTCTTAGACCAGTGATCCTGGTTAGTGTTATCGAACTTTTCATCCAAAGATACGACCACCTGTGCTTTATTATGATATGTACCTAAAGTAGCTACTAATACACTTCCATTATCAGCAGTATAAGTGGCAGTATACTTGCTCATATCCTTTGGATCTTGTGCTACAGTCCAAATAGGATCAGCAAAAGTTTCTTGGAAGATATCACATACTTGGTCGTCCCAAGTACCACCAGTGATAGTCATGACCTTTGTAGCATCAGCCGAGAAATCGATTTTATAATTCTTAGTTCCTAAATAGATAAAAGGTATGATATCAAAGACACCTAAATAGTCACTCATATCTTCCTTTTCTTCATCTGTCCAATCACTTACGGAAGTATCATCAAATTTTTCAGACCAATATGCACGTAATTCAAACAAACCATCTTTGTTCGCTTCGACTATAACATCGATGTCAATCTTGTCGCTATTTGCAACAAAAATGCTATTGACAACCATACAACCCCAATCATAGCTGATATAAGTATCCTTAGCATCTTGAAGGTTGGATGAGACAAACTTATTTCCGACCAAAAGAAGGTAGGACTTATATCCATCATTAGCATCATCACTTACATAAGATACATCTATGCTTTTACCGATATCGATATAAGGAAGAATATTACCTCCTAAATACTGAACCATGCTAGCAGTAACTTTCTCAGTCCAAGGTGAATCCTCTGGTTTGATGATATCAGGATCATCTTCTTCATCAGGGGTAGAAGGGGTAATTGTAGTTCCACTTCCGCCACCCGCACCTGTATCAGATTTAGGGACGTCAGGCTTAGGTGTAGCAGTAGAAGGCTTACCAGTATCGGTAGCCTTAGGAGTCGACACTGTACTAGTTGGTTTAGTAGGATTACAACTAGTCAAAAGAATAGGTAACAATAATGCTGAAAAACTTAAAATTTTTCTATATTTCATATGACACATTTCCTTTCGCTCTTTTGAGCTGAAAATATAATAACACAACATTTTTAAATGTTAATACCTTTATCAATTTAATTTATAATTAAGTATACAAACCTAAAAGTGTTAAGTTTTATTTTCTATTTGAGTTATCTACTTTAATTTTGTTAAGTGATATACAAAAATAAGCTACTGAGCTTTAGAAGCTCAATAGCTTATATAAATTTATATAGAAAATTAAATAATTGCTGTTTAACTAATCATTAAATCCAAAAGATGGATGTACATTCTTTACAAATGTAATTCTAGTTTTGAAATACTGGAAAGTAGAATAAGTCCAATATATTTCAGGAATAACATTTATTTCATAGTAATAGTAACCAGTCTTGAAATCCTTATAAATAGCTTGTATCGATTTAGCTAATTTATACATAGCATTGTCGTAAGAACTACCTTCACTCGAACTATCATAATATCCTAGGTTATTATGCCCTTCCTTGACAGTCCATCCTGCATCAGTCAAAACTCAAGCAATATCATCCATTTGATTCTCGTCGTAGTTCATCGCATTGATATAAACCAATAAATATTTAAAGTTGTTAAGATAAGAAAAACTGCTGAATCCTTATAGGAATCAGCAGTTAATTATCATTTTTTTCTATCTATTAAATAATAAATTTAGAATCAAATCTTTGTATTGAATAAGTAACACTATAAATAGCACTTGAAGAATATTTGCAATACAAATTAGGCTTAGCTGTAAAAACAAACGCATCATCACCTATTGTTTTTGTTGCTGTAATTACTTTTGTTAAAGCATAATATTTAGAGCTTGGAATCTCATATGACATAGATGTCGACCAACCATCCGCAGCCAATATTGTAGTAATTTTGCTAAACTCATCTGCATCATAATTATATCCAGTAAAATAAATTCTATCAGAGGTAGCAGTAGTTGCCGATGGCGAAGCATATAAAGTCACGTATCCAGTTTTACTAACTCCTATATTGAAATAAGGAAGAACAAATCCAAACTTTGTTTCCATATATCCTTTAGTCTTATCATTCCATTCAGTTATAGAAGAATATTTTGAATATGAAGGCAAATAAATAATTTTCACATCATATCCAGGTTGAGTCGGCTTGGTGGCAGTTGCACTAGGATATGATGATGAATTTGTAGAAATATGAATATAGAATTGAGATCCATCTGTATTTTTGATATGAGCAACTATTGATGGGTAAGCTCCATGACCAAAAGCATCCAAATCAATTTCATATCCAGCATTTTCAAGGGTATCAGCTATTCTATACAAATTTGATGGTGCAAATTCAACATTATATAAATTGAAACGAACACACTTATTTGAAGTTTCCGTTGTTGTCGATGACACGTTAGTTAACTTTAATCCATCTTTTAAGGGTAAGAATTCTGGAATAGTTTTATTGTCAAATACTGATGCCATAACAGTACTCAACTTTTTAGAATAACTGGTCGCAGTAGCATCAGTTAAATCATTCCAGGTTTTAACTGTAGCAGTCGAGTCCACTTTATCATAATAAATGTTTAATACGATAGGAGTTTTAACATTATTAATAGTCGCAGAATTTTTCTTCAATTCCAAACGCAAAGCAGAATGATCACTGTAGATTTTATAAGCTTGAATAGATTGAGTAGTTTCTTTAACTATTTTAGTATGCCATCCACCATCCGTTGTATCAGCATCTAACTTTTCTTTAGCCAAATCTATAACTTCACTATTCCAAGTAGAACCAGCAAGTTGAACATATAATTCATCAGTTACTTTCTCATTCTTAGTAATATAAGGAGTAGCTGTTCCTAAGTATATGAAAGGAATGCAAGTTTCACCTTTCAAATCATCCTTTAAAATAGTCTTTACATCAGTAGACCAATCAGTAACTGTTCCATCGTAGAAAGCTTCAACATCAGTCAAAGTAATCAAAGGTCTTGAATTAGATTTGGATAACTTTACGGTTAAAGATTTTCCATCAGATGATATCTTCGTCGCATTCAAATTGGTTGCGTTTGTAGTTACATTATTAATAGTAAAACCATTATCTATAAGAACTTGTTTTGCTTCTGCAATAACAGGGTTAGTCTTATTATCTCCCCAGTCTCCACCCCAAATTTGCATTGTTTTACTAGTTTCATTGTAAGTATGAATAGGACGGTTTGTACCTAAATAAATATAAGGTAACACTGATCCAAAATTTGTCTGCATAGCTTCTTTCAAGCTATCACTCCAGTCAGTAGGTGCGTTTTCCTTATCGTATGTAGCTTCAAAGCCGGCAGTTATAGTTGTCTTTTGACCAGATTTTTTTCCATTTCTTCCTAACTCAGCTTTTACAAATACTTCTTCACCGCCAAATGTCTTAGTCGCATAAACTTTATCAATATAACACTCAGAAATATAAGAAGCAGTGAAGAAGAAATCACCACGATAAGTTAGTGTGACATCCCATCCAGCTGCTTTAAATGTATCATAGAAGTCTACTAAGTGAGATACAGCGTCATCATGAGCATATGTATTATTGATAGTCAAAACTCCACTACCAAATTTAATTTCATCAGCATCTTTTCCTGTATCGAAAAATGGAATTTCAACATCACTTCCTAAAATACTAGAAACAACTTCTTTTGATTCAGCCGTCCAATCAGTATTAGCTGTTAAAGAACTATTAACAAATTTTCTAATTTCAAACGATGTAGTTTTGTTTTCATCTTTTCCAGTTGTGAATAATCCAACTTTATATGTAGCATCTAAATTGTCAAACTTTTTCACCGCTGCTCTATAAACATAAGTGCCACGTGATGAATCCCTAGAATAAGTATTCATTTCACTTGCTACATACCATCCGTCTTCTTCAAATACTTGGTCGAATAAAGTTACGACTTTTTCATTATATGCCCCGCCATAAATGACCATTTCACTATCATCTATATATGTAGTCGTATCAATATAAGGAGAAGCTGTTCCTAAATACATAAAAGGAAGAATTTCGTCAATTCCATCGGTGAATTTATCTGCAAACCCATCTTTAATAGCTTGAGTCCACGCAGTTATTGTAGATGGATCATAGTTCTCTGTCTTAGTCACAACTAGCTTAGGATAATATTCACCTTCAGTCTTTGCTGCTTCTTTTGTTAAAGTAGCTTTATAACTATCATGTTCTCCACCTAATAAAAACTCGACTTTAGTCTCACCTAATGGTGTATCAGTATCATCGTCAGTTGCATCATCTGCTTGATCAGCTTCTACTTTATCAGTCTCAGTCTCTTTGACTTCAGTCCATCCACCATTGGTTACAAAAGCTTCTCTAGCATCATCAAAAATAGAATTGTCCCACAAACCACCTGATAAAGTTAATTTCCTTGAATTTGAATTAGTAGAATCAATTGTAGGATGAACAGCGCCTAAATAGACATAAGGAAGCGTCTTACCATTGCAGATATTAGATATTTCAGTCTTGACATCTGATGGCCAGTCAGTTTGATTCTTTTTGCTGAACTTTTCATTTAAAGCTACTGTCATAGTAGCTTTATTACCTGTTCCTTTTGCTAAAGTAGCAACCACTGTGGTTCCACTCAATTCATCTGTATAGGTAGCAATTTCTTTAGATGCATCTTCAGTATCTACTTTAACTACCCAAGTAGTTCCAGCAAAAGCATCTTCAAAAACTTGATCGACTTGATCGTTCCAAGTTCCGCCAGTCACAACCATCACTTTAGAAGTGTCATCGTTAAATTCCACTGAATAATTAGTGGTTCCCAAATACACGAAAGGAATGTTGTAATACTTTCCAAAATAATCTTTTAGCTTAGTCTTCTCTTCATCCTTCCAATCAGTGACAGCTTCAGGATCAAATGGCTCTGTATAATAAGCCTTCAATTCAAACAAATCTTTATTACTAGTAACTGAAATTTGAAGATGTTGTTTCTCTGACTTAGCATAAAAACTAGTGTCATAGACCATAGTAGACCAGCTGTACCCATCGTATAAGTTCTCAGCATCTGTCAAACTTGCTTCGACAAATTTCTCGCCAGTCAATACGAGACTTGATCTATAGTTATCTTTGGAGTCATTCTCATTCCATTTAATGTCGATATCTTTTCCAATATCGATATAAGGCAAAATGTTACCTCCTAAATACTTGATCATAGCTTTAGTGACTTCTTCACTCCAAGGAGAATCCTCTGGTTTGATGATGTCAGGATCATCTTCAGGCTCATCAGGTGTGGAAGAAGTTGTCGCTTTTACACCAGTATCAGTTTGCTTTGAAGTAGGTGTAGTTTTAACAATTGAACCAGGCTGAATAGAAGTCGGAGAAGAAAGAGTTGAACTAGTCGGATTTCCACAACTAGTCAACAACAACGGTAATAAAAAAATAGAAAATGTTAGTGCTTTTTTGTGTTTCATAATACATATGCTCCTTTTGCTTTTTAGAACAAAATTAGTTTATCACAACGAAAAGAACTCAAGCCTTATATTTTCTTATATTTTTTATTGAAAGCGGTTTCGTATATTGCATAAATATCAGGCAACTTATAAGCATTAATATAATTTTTTAACAACAAAAAAACTAGATTTCATTTAGAAATCTAGTTTCATTCCAAATATAAGATTAGACTTTATTATTATATGATTTGAATAGTCAAAGTCACGTTTTTAACAAATCCAGAGATATTAGGAGTCATATCTAACACGAATGTTTTGCCTTCGTGCTCATATTTTCCATTCAATCCCTTGTATATTGTGCCATCCTTAACTAAATAAGAGTAAGAGATATCCCATCCACCATTCTTCAAAGCTGTATATGCCTTGTCAAACTCAGCTTCAGAATAGTTATAAGCAGTAATGGTCAATTTGTTAGATGAGAAGCTGGACTTAAGAGTATCATTCCAAGTCGCACCCAAATCAAAGTAAGGTAATACATAGCCATTCAAATTAGAGCTCATGGCATTCTTAATATCACTATCCCAATCAGTCTTGCTGTCATCAAACTTCTCATAATTATAGATATATACTTTGAATCCATGACTGATTCCATATTTAAGATATCCATCATCATCTAAGCTCATATCACCATCACCAGGTTTGAAATCGATCACGAAATCTCCGTTATCAGTAGTCTTAGTAGCTGTAAATCCAGGCAAGGAACCTTGAGCAAAAGGATTCAAAGTAACTGCAAATCCTTTGGAAGTCAATGTTTCCATAGACTTGTAAATTGAATATGAAGTCAATTCAGTATAATAATTATTGAACGAGACTCTTCTATTAGAAACACGAGATACATCTATAGAAGTGCTAGACACACTTGAATCATTCTCAGTAAAATACAAGAAGCTAGGAATATCAGCAGCACCAGTAATTCCAAATCTATCCTCTAAATATTGGGTAGCAGTGTATCCACCATACTTAATTGAAGACCAGTTAGTAGGATTCTCGTTATAAGAATGAGTGTTTTCTGTATCAAAGAATACATCCATCTCGATCTTATCATTGCCATTCTTATAAATCTTCAAACGCAAGTATTTATTATTGCCTAAAGCTTTATAAGCAGTGACTGCAGAGACTGTATTCCAGCCACTTTCTATTTGTGTAAGTTCAGCATGCCATCCACCATCAGTTGTATCAGCATCTAACTTTTGTTTAGCCAAGTCTAATACTTCATCCTTCCAATTTTCACCGATAACACTGACTGACTTCGTATCGGAATTCATCAAAGTCTCAGCACCGGTAGTTGAATCAGTGACCTTATATTGGTTTTTGGAGGCACTTACTGTAGGTGCAATAGTTCCTAAATAGATATAAGGAACAGCATTCTCACCTGTCAAATAAGAGCTGAATGCAGTCTTAATAGGGGCTGTCCATTCAGTTCCTGCTGTGGGATCAAATCCTTCTACAAATGAAAGTTTGAGAACAGGTCTATCCTCGGACAAATCCAAATCAGCAGTCAAACCATCGTTATGAGTATTTGTATACTTAGCAACCAGTTCTTCACTGCTAGATGAACTTTCATCGATAGTATATCCGGCAGCAGTAAATGCAGTTCTAGCATCAGCTAAAATTTGATCATTCTTTGCATTACCCCAAATGCACATGATTTCATTGCCGTCACGGCCTTCATCATAAGTGAAATAAGGGGATGTGGTTCCTAAATAGACATAAGGCAATGTGAGTCCGTATTTAGTAGAAATCTCACTTGTAATATCGCTAGTCCAATCAAAAGCAGCTTTAGACTTGTTGTATTTTTCTTGAGCCGCAACTGTTCCATACATATAGCCATTGGAATTTGATTCGACCTTGATTACAACCGTCTTATCATCATCAACCTTCTTAGAAGCAAAGATATAATCGAAATCACAGTTAGCATTTAACTCAGTACGATACATATTGTGACCGAGCTTGGCGAAAGTCCAACCATCAGCCTTCAAAGCTTGATAAACTTTCCAAATTCCTGTACTCAATGTTCCACGAGTATAAGAGAAGTTGATTTTAAGCTCTCCATTATAGTCAGTAATTGAAGCTTCTCCACTATTTGATCCAACGTCGAAGAAAGGCATCTCAAAATCAGTTCCTAAAACATTCTCAAACGTCTTCTCAGCTTCAGCACTCCATTGAGTAGAAACATTAACATCAACTGATTTAGTGATTTCAAGGAATGCTGTCTTGTCTAAAGACACAGAAGTATCTTCATACAAAGAGAACAAAGATACCTTATATACTTCATTTCCTACTTTCTTAAGAGCAACTCTATAGACGGCACTCTTATCATCGTTATAGCCGCTTCCATATGCGTCATGGTCTTCGTTTGCGACTATCCATCCAGATTCTTCGTTGAACTTTGTATCAAATTCAGACAAAAGTCTTTGATCGAAATGACCACCATCGATAATTAACTGTCCGTAAGAAGTTACTTTAGATCCATCCATTTCATTTGGTGTTGTCATATCACCATTGATAGAGGGATTAGCTGTTCCAATATAGACCTTAGGAAGTGTATCATCCAAAGTATCTTCAAACATATCTTCAAATTTAGTCTTAATTGCTTCTGGCCAAGCTGTAAATGTATCAGCGTTGTATTCTTCACTCTTCATGATAGACAAACGTGGAGTTCCATTTGCATCTTGCATCTTTGTAATAGATACCGTGATTGTTTGTCCGTTGACAGCCTTAGAGAATTTAGCAGAATTAGAGCCTTCTTCAACAGCCTCGCTAGTCCAACCATCTGCTTCAAAAGAAGCCTTGGCGCTAGTCAAGATTGAATCATCCCAATGTTTTCCTAAAACTGTAACTCTAGCACTGTTTGTGTTGGTGGCATCAACTCTAGGATAAGTAGCTCCCAAATAGACATAAGGAATTTCTAAATCGCCAAATGATGCATTGAATTTAGTCTTAACTGCTTCTGGCCAAGCTGTTTGATTCTTAGCATCAAACTTTTCATTGAATTCAACACTCAACTGAGCTTTGTTGTTCTTTTCTTCCAAAGTGGCTGTAAATGTACTAGCATTATCTGTTGTATAAGATGCTCTCTTAGTTGTAACAGGATCATCTTCCTTAGTTGCATCTGTCCAAGATGCAAATGTGCTTTCGAAGATTGATACAACTTCATCGTTCCAAACTCCACCAGTAACAACAAAATCTTCATCTGCTGTAGTTTCAACCGTAGAGCTCTCACCAATCTTTACTCCAGTATCCAAAAATTCCCATCTATAATTTTGAGTCCCTAAATATGTAAAGGGAACAACTGTGCTAAATTGTCCGAAATGCTCAAGCATAGCTTCCTTGACATCATCATTCCACTCTGTGACAGATGAAGAATCAAATGGTTCATCATAATAAGCACGCAATTCAAACAAATTATCATCAGTAGGAGAAACGATAACTGTCAAATGATTCTTTTCATTAACTGCTGTGAAGACATTATGAGCAAATACGACTTCATATCCATATTTCTTATATGTTTCAATAGCATCTTTTAAGTTAGATGCAACAAATGTATCACCCGTCAATACAACACTGGATAAATAGTCGTCCTCTTTATCATCTTCAACATATTTTCCTTCAATTTGATTGCTTTTACCAATATAGACGTCAGGAATAACATTTCCACCTAAATGTTCTTGCATCAATTGAATGATTTCTTCATTCCATTGAGTCTCACTAGGATCCACATCTCCACTATCTTCATTGGTTCCAGTAGGTGACGATGTAGTCGAATCCTTATCTGTGGGCTTAGAAGAATCTGGTGTAGGCTTTTCAGTAGTAGAACCACTTCCTGGATTTGATGGTGTAGTAGTGGGCGTATTTCCGCCACAGCTAGTCAACATCAAAGGAAGTAAAAGAATTGAAAACAAAGTACTTCTCTTAAATTTCATAAACAAAGCTCCTTTCGCTAATTCACGGGTCGTGAATGAGTATAACACAATTCAAACTAACAGCAAAAAAATAATAATTAAAATAACGTAAAACTTAAAGCATCCAAGCTTTAGGTAACTTTATTTAGAATACTTATATAGCATAAGAAAGTCTAAGCTATAGTTATTTGCTAGTTATTTCACGTTAGTATATAATTGCACATATTCACAAGAAGGTTTTTATATGGAATCACAAGAACCAAAACCAAAAAAAGATATAGGATTAACAACTATAGAATTGGAAATTCCTGAAACTTACATAGATGATGATAACTTTTTCTCAAAGTCTATTTCTTGGAAGAGAAGATTGAAAATTGTTGAAAAAGTTTTGATTATATTCATGGCTATCATCGCAATTCCTTTATCAGCATATATAGCTTCATGGATTGATGTTGCTCAAGGAGGAATGGTGGCAGCACCATTAAGATTCAATCCTTTCTCGAAAGAATTGTGGTCGATAACAATATTACCATATATCTTATCATTCATCATTTTGATAGCATGTGAATTCTTCTTCAAAAACATCTCACTCACAAAAGGTGTTCTAAAAACGACATGCTATTCACTAATATTATCAGTCCTAATAAACGTCACCACATTTACTTTGTGTACTGCGTTTAGACAAGCAATAATCAATTCTGAATCAAATCTATATTATGCATATATTGCAATGGGTGCTATAGATGGATGTGTCTATACATTCATACTCTTAATCATAAGGATAATTTTAAAAGTAATAAACAAATCAAACAAGAAAAGAGTGATCATAGTCGGACCTAAGGAAGATGCTCAAATATTGAGCAAGAAGATGATTAAAGAAAACAAAAAGCAATGTACTATCAGATATGTTTTCTATGAAGTAGATGGTCAAATATCCGATGATATATATACTAAAGTTAAAAAAGTGAATACGATTATCTTATTAGATAGTCTTACGGCCAAGAATAAACAAGCCTTGCTTCTTTATTTCTCTTCTTGCAAGAACAAAGATATCTTCGTATGTTCTTCATACTTTGACATAGTCTTCTTAGATGGAACACTCACACATGTAAATGAAAAGATGGCATTTGAACAAAGGCCTTTATATATCGATTCTGTAGAAGCTTTTGTTAAACGTGCTTTCGATATAATCGTTTCCTTGATAGCTCTCATTTGTTTGTCTCCTATTATGTTGTTGACGGCTTTGCTTGTAAAATGTCAAGATGGAGGTCCTGTCTTTTATAAACAGACCAGATTAACAAAAGGATTAAAACCATTTGAGATATATAAATTTAGATCGATGAGAGTAGATGCTGAAAAGATTGGTGGTGCACAATTAGCTAGCGAAAACGATCCAAGAATAACTAAGATTGGAAGAATAATACGTGCTACAAGAATCGACGAGCTTCCTCAAATAATAAACATTCTTAAAGGCGATATGTCTTGGGTAGGACCTCGTCCTGAGAGACCTGAATTTGTTTATGGCTTTATTAGAACCAATCCATTATACAGATATAGATACAATGTCAAAGCTGGACTCACTGGACTTCAACAAGTCTCTGCAACTTACCACACATCATTTGAAGACAAACTTAAATACGACTTATATTACATCCAAAATCAAAGCACTATATATGATTTAATAATCATATTTAGAACTGTTGGAGTAGTTTTCCAAAAGAGCATGGCTGAAGGTGCCGACCCCGAAGAGATGGCACTCCCTATGGAAGATTTCTTGGATGAGCAAGATTATACATTCAAGGATCACGGTAGTTATTTATCCATTTTCAAAAATGAAGAAGTGGAAAAGCAACAAAAGAAGAATAAATAAGACATTAAATAGCATTAGGATTAATGCTATTTTTTAATGTTGCTCGTTTTATCATTAGCCAAAAACAAAAAAGCAATTTGTTTTAACCAACAAAAAAACTCACTATCTTTCGATGGTGAGCAATTAATGTTTATATAGATTAGTCCTTGAACATTTGGGCTAAAATCTTAGAAGTCATAGCCATCTGATCGGCATCGACATATTCCATTCTTCCATGAGGATTGAAGTCCCCATCTCCGATATTAGGAGTAGGAAGTCCCATGAAAGAAAGCTGGGATCCTGTAGTTCCACCACGAACGGCAACAAATGAATAAGGAACATTCAAAGCCTTGAATGCATTTGTTATAAGCTCGATGGATTCAGGGCATTCATTAATCTTTTCAATCATATTGTGATATGTATCAACTACTGTCACAGTAACTCTTCCTTCACCATACTTTTCATTGAGAATATCACCGGCATGCTTAGCAATCTCAGCCATATGCATAGCCTTAGAAAGATCATGATCACGAATAATATATTCCATTGTTGCATGCTCTTCTGAGCAAGTCATATTGCAAAGATGATAGAATCCTTCTCTTTCTTCAGTAAATTCAGGTCTTTGGAACCAAGGTAAAGATCTGTCGAATTCAATAGCTAGCATATTGGCATTTATCAGTCTATTCTTACTAGCACCTGGATGAATATTGAATCCTTTGATATCTACATGCATAGCTAAGGCGTTGAATGTCTCTATGTTTATTTCTTCTAAATCTTCACCATCGACTGTGATTCCAAACTTGGCTTTGACTTTATCCATTGATACATGTTTAGCATCCTCACCTGTCTCTTCATCAGTGGTGAAATGAATTTCCAAAGTTCTATGCTTGCAACGATGATTAGGGAGTTTTTCAAGGAAATCCATGACAGCTGAGCACCCAGCCTTATCATCACCGCCTAATAAAGTTGTTCCATCAGGAATAATCAATTGATGTCCGATAGACTTCTTCAAGTAAGGATAATCTTTGGCATGAAGGACAACACCATGTCCAAAGTCGATATCGCCACCTTCATACTTGATAACTCTAGGCTTTATATCACTTCCCTTAGCAGCAGGTGAAGTATCCATATGACAAAACAAAGCTACTCTAGGAAGAGTTTCTTCCTCTGAAGGTTTAAACACAGCACGAACAACACCATAGCCATTAATATCCAATTCATCAGGCTTAAAAGTCTTCAATTCTTTATAAATTACTTCTTTACCAAAAGCATATTGTCTATCAGTAGAGGCTTTCCCTGGTCTAATCGTCTCAGATGAAGTTGTATCAAAACTGACATACTTCTTAAATCTTTCAATAATATCCATTTTATTCTCCTAATAACTCCATATAGAATAAAACAAATTAAATCATTTTATTTCGGTAATAGTCTATTTCTTCTTTCTTTTAACTAATAATATAGATAAAAGAATAATAAAGAATACAAATAAAGCTAATATAAAAATGATAAAAAATACATTCTCATATGTATATACAGCTAATGGAGAATTAATATGATCATAAAATGGAATTTGAGGTTCCTTTGAATAATAATAAAATCCATCAGGTCTTGTCGATCCATACATATCGATCATCAATATATAATTTGAAAGATTAACAAAACATGAATAATAAAGAATGATAGAAAGCAACAAAGAAATAACGAGTGGAATCATGTAAATCATTAAGTAATTGTATATATATTTCTTCGTGGATAGTCCGTTGTATTTATAAAACTCAAAAATGCTGATAGACCATTTCTTTAATCCTTTAAGACTGAAAAATAAATAGATGATAAAAACAATAACAAATCCTACAAATAAATATAAAAACAATAAGAATTTATTTGATTCTACAGATGATGAAAACTTTATTAAATCTGCTTTGAATGATAAATGATTGCCTAATCCATTATCCACCAATGTTTTCATTGTCTTTTTGTCCGCAACTAATGAATAATTAAATTTATTAAAAAATGGCATTTCTTTTCTTGTCACTTGAGAAAGTAAATTTCTAAATACATCAGGAGAAATAACATTATCATTTGAACTTGAATCTGTTGTTTTAATTTTATAAATAATTTCTTTCTCAGAAAGCAATTCAACTTCAGTGTCTTCTTTTAAACCTTTTAATGCTAAATAATTTCTTTTACTAGGATCTACTATGAATGGATTACCATATCCATTATTAGAATAATAAATCTTTGAGTCTTTAATTGTAAAATTGACAGGCAAATATAGATTGCCCCGTTGTAAAGACAAAGATGAAAATCCATCATTTAAGAAATTCTTAAAGATATCATTAGAAACTACTATTAAAGACTTTTCTGATTCATATCCTTCAAAGATCGACTTAGCTATATAAAAATCCGGACAATTATAATCAGATAATTCTTCTTTCTTCATCATATTACCATCAAAATAGAATTCATTGTTCGACAGTATGTTATTACTGCCGTCTTTATAATAAATACAATCATTCTCAATCCTATCATCATTAATCGACATTAAAATAATGTCATGCAATTTAGTATATCCTACATTATCTTCAACAATGTTTTCTGACACTTTGAATGTTATACATTCGGATAAATAGTCATCATCGATCATATCAATTATTTTCTCATCAAAAGGATATGCATCTGCTGAATTAATACGATGATATACGAACGGATCTTGCATCAAAGTATCACCTGAATATATTTTGTTTTCTGCATTAGTACTTGTAAAACTAATAGTTAATCCGAAGAAGATAAAAATGCATAGTATTAGTAATGATTTAATCACAAAATCCAATTTAAAATTTAGTAAATAAGATTTTAAAAGGCTAAAAGAACTAATTTTTCCTTTATTTTTATAAGCAATAGGAATTGATATTTTTTCATTTTTATTAGAATTAATTTCAACTCTATCATCAATAAAATTAATACTAGTATCAGGCGTGATATCATTTAATGTATCGGAATGATCAACAATAATAACTAGATTGTTTTTAGATAATTGCAAAAGCTTTTTCTTTAAAATAAGTCTACTTTCTTTTTCTATAGAGCTGAATGGTTCATCTAAAATGTAGATGAATTGTTTTGCTGATAAGCAAGATATTATTTCTGCTTTTTGTCTTTCACCACCACTTAATTCCAATATCTTTTTATTTTCCAATCCATCAAATTTAAAATCTTTAATTAATTCATCGGCCATCTTCAATTCTTCTTTAGATTTATTTAGAATTTTAAAATTTTCTTTTAATGAATATTCATAAATAAGAGATGATTTTTGCCCAGCATAAGAGCAAAAACTAAATACATATTCTCTTCTTTTTGAAGAAGGCATTTCATATATATCTTTATTAAACAAAAAAACTTTTCCTTTATCGGGTCTTCTTAAACCTAGCAAAATATCAATTAAAGTGCTTTTCCCACACCCGCTTTTTCCTTTAATAACACATAATCCTTTACTAAGAGAAAAAGATAAATCCTTTAAAATTTGCCTATCATCGAATTTAACACATAAATCTATTATGTTATACGAGTAATCCATATTTTTATTATAAATATCTTTTTTTATTTTTGAATAGGTATCACATTTTAACATAAATGTATCTTGAATTGATAAAATTATGCTAGTATATTATGAGCGTAATTAAAAGGGGATTGAAATATGAAAAAACTTTTCTTTTTGTTAATTTTGCCGATAATTTCTCTGACTAATACTTTTAATGCATATGCAATTAAAAATATAGAATTAAATAAAAAAGAAGCTAATTCTTCTTTGAATTCCAGCGAATTTAAATTGTTTTCTGATTTTGATACTCATTACAATAATTCTTCCAAGACATGTTATTACTACTACGATACAAAAGTATACTATGCCGATTTTACAAGTAATTCTGACTTAATGCTAATTGAAACACATACTGTATTTGTGCCCGGAAATGTAGCATATGATAATGGAGATAAAACGTATGATTCTGTTCATCATTTAAAAAATGGTTATGTCCATATCACCCCTAAAAAATACAGCAAGGAAATGATAAGTCTTCTTCCTTCGACGTAAAAGCAGCTTGGCCTCAAAGTTCGACATCTGAAATATCAGTAACAACATCATTTGGTGGGCAATATAATTTTGGTAATGGATTCTCAGGGGGCTTTAATATGGGAGAAGGGGCTTATATCGAAGGAAATAGAAGCTATGGACTAAGCCTTTCTTTTCAAAAATCAACAACAATTACAACATCAGACCCTCAATTCTCACAGCTAAAAAGTCCATCAAATACAAATGAAGAGCAATTTAGCTTTGAATACCATGTCGAAGGAACTGTAAGTTATCATTTAACATCATATGTCCTACTTGAAATGAAAAAAGATGGAGTTGGATTCAACAAAGAAAGCTTAGCATACGATGTCAGCGTATATTTGAGAACAGTATCATGGCACAACACTTGGTGGGAAGGACATGACGAAATACAAGATACATTAACTCACTATTGTAATCTTGGATACTATCCTCAAAATCCAAAAGTGATTTATTAGTAATATGAAATTATCATTAAATAATATAAATAAATCTTTCTCAAGTTTAGAAATCTTAAGGAACTTATCATTCAATTTTGAAATTGGACATATATACATAATCAAAGGTAAAAATGGTGCTGGTAAAAGCACTCTTTTAAATATTTTAAGTGGAATTGATTCCAAATACAGTGGAGAATTATCCATCGATAATCAAGTTATCACATCAAAAAATATAATCTCTTATTCCGAAACTTATATCAGTTATCTAACACAAGATAGCATTGTATTTGATGATATATCTTGTTTGAATAATATCCTTCTTCCTTATAGCAGCAAAAATAAAGAAAAAGCAATTCTTTTATTAAAAGAATTTGAATTAGGAAATTGCATTGATGAGAATGCATCAAATTTATCTTATGGTGAAAGACAAAGATTGGCATTTGCGAGAAGCTTATATTCAATAAAGCCTATTATTTTATTGGATGAAATTACATCCAACCTTGATGATAAAAGTAGAAATTTAATCATCAAAAAATTGGTTGAACTTTCAAAGAATCATATTGTTATCATGGTTGCCCATGATGAAATTCCTGAACTTACAACTGATAATTGTATCTTTGTAAATTTAAAGGACGGACAATTAATAGCAAATGAACATTTATCAGATAGAGAAGAAGCAAATAATGAATCTATTTTATTGAAGAATAATCCTTCATTCTTTAATGAATTAATAAGTTCTATAAAACTAAATAAATTATCTTATGCAGTCTATTCAATATTTATCACCTTATTTACTTGCTTATCTTTTATTTTCGGCGGCTTTTATAACACTTACGGAGAAAATAATAAAATTAACATAACATTCCAAAATTATATTAATTCAGCTCCTGGATTATATGTAAAGAGAGATTCTGATATCGATTTAAATCAAATCGATTCAACTAGCATTTTTTCAGTGATCAACAACAATTCTATATGGATCACAAACAAAACAGATCCAAATTCTAAAATTGTTGGAGTCCTAGCCATTCAATATGGCAAGAATTTTTCCGACTTTGGGATAAATCTAGTTAAAGGAAATTATCCGAAGAATAAAAATGAAATAATAGTTTCTAAAAATGCATATGATTCATATGTATCATTTGTTAAAGAAAATGATGATTTGACAAATGATGAAGCTTCCAACCAATTCTTTAATTTGACAGATTTAGGTTATTCCATTGTCGGTGTATATGAGCCTGAGTTTTATGATAACTATGAATTGCATTATACAGCCACATTAAATACAGCTGCTCTTTCTTATAACTTTATGCTGAACAACGGTTTCACAATAACAGACAAAAGTACTAGATACGATATGATAATTAGGAATAATTATGATAATAGGCACAAAATTAAAGCAGATCAAATAATTGACCCCCTATTATATTGGGATAGCATTTCAAGCTCAAGCACTCCAGATTCTGAATCTAGGATTGAATTAGATGCTAATGGTAAATATCCGTACTCTATAATCGATAAATACAATAGTTGGTTAATCTTAATGTACGGAACAATAGGGCTTACTGCCATATTTGCAATAATAATGATAATATCCTTTTATAATTCAAATAAAAGATTATTCATATTGCTTAGAGTCTCTGGAATGTCGAGAAAAAGACAAATAAAGAATAGCTTTATATGTTTCTCCTTATTATCAATAATAGATACAGTATTGGGAATAGGAATAGGAGAAGGATTAGGTCAGCTAATAGCATTGATATTAAAAAAATCATTCAATCCATGCATATCAATTTTCAATGCATACTATCTTATCCCAATAATATCTCCAATCATTTGCTTAATATCGATAATTATTTTTTACATTGTTTTAGCATATTTCTTAAGCCCTAAAGATTTATCAAAAAAACTAAATGAAATAAAACGTAAATAAGCTTGTAGATTGAATTTGAAAATTATTTGCAATTTATGTTGACAACATTTTTAGCACGCTGTATATTGAATATGAAAATGAATTTCAATTTAATATTAGAGGTGTTTAAAATATGAATAAAATAAAAATATATAGTTTTATAATGCTAAATATAATTAGTTCTTCATTATTATTTTCTTGTAACATGGAGCCATTCAATGGAATATCTACTACATTTGGGCCTATGTATGACTTCACAAAAAGAATAGTCAAAGATAAATTAGATGTAATAACTATAGTCGGTGAGAATGAGCCACACGGATTTGAGCCAAACGATCCTCAAATAGCCGCTAAAACTGAAAGAGCAAAGTTATTAGTAGCATATGGTCAAGGAATTGATGACTATGCAAAAAATATGACATCTAAGGATAAATATTTTTGCGCCACGACAAACGTTGAATTCTTTAATGCAAAAGATTCCGATGGAGTCGAGACAAAGGTTAAAGACCCACACGCATGGTTATCGATTAAGGATTCTAAAACAATGTTGAAATCTATTGCAGACAAAATTGTTGAAATAGATCCAGACAACAAAAGCTACTATGAAGAAAACTTAAAAGAAGCTTTAGATGAATTTAACGCTCTAGATGATGAATATACAAATGCTCTAGCCAATGATAAAATCACCACTAACATCTTTGTAACTTCCCATGAAGCTTTCGCTTATCTAGCTAGAGATTATGGCCTAATCCAATACGGGATTGCCGACATAGCCGACAACGAACCTAATTCATCTCAAATATCAAAAATTGTCGATTATATAATGACAAATGATATTCATTATATTTGTCTAGAAGAATTAGATGAGCCTGGTCATGTAACTACAGTAATTAATGAAATCCATAAAATTAATTCGACATACAAAATAGATACTGTTCAATTAAATGCATTTGAAGGTGTATCTATAAATAATTGGTCTTCTACTGACAATTATATTTCGATAATGAAAAACAATCTGGATCAATTGAAAAAAGCTTTAGGTTACAAGCTTTAAAGAGGAAATACATATGTTTGCTTATTCATTCATGCAAAGAGCTTTAATAGCTATAATTCTTCTCGGAATAATACTTCCTATCATCGGATTGAATATGACCACAAAAAGACTATCTATGATAGGCGACACTTTATCCCACACTTCCTTATGTGGTATAGCTCTAGGATTAGCTGCAGGTACAATGCCTACTGTTTGGGCGATAGGAGTAAGTATAGTCGCAGGAATCATAATAGAAATAGTTAGAAACCATTTCAAAAAATATTCCGAATTGACATTATCTATAGTGATGTCCACTGCTGTTGGAGTTGCAGGAATTCTAACTTCAAAATGGGCTAGTGGAAATAAAATAGAATCATATTTGTTTGGATCATTAATAACAGTCCAGTGGGATTCTATATGGATAATAATAGGTGTATCAATAATAACAATATTATTCAATTTGATCTTCTATAGAACTATTATGTATACATCATATAGCGAAAGCGAAGCTAGAATTTCTGGTGTGCCAGTAAAAACTATGAATTTAATTAACACGATTCTCGTAGCGTGTGTAGTCGCTGTTGCATCTTCGATAATAGGATCTTTACTCGTATCAAGTCTATTAGTAATTCCTGTTGCGAGTTCTTTGCAACTATGCAAAAGCTATAAATTTACTATGTTGAGTTCAATAATAATATCTTTGATATGCGGTGTTAGTGGATTATGTATTTCATATCCTTTAAGTATCAACACTGGTGGAACTATTGTATTGATGGCTACCGCCATACTCATACTATCAATAATTTATAAGTTTATATTAAAAAACCTCTTTAAAAGCAGAGCTTTAGAGAGGAGTAAGTCAGCTTAACAATTTATATTTATTATATAGATTTGTTAAATTACATTCCTTGAGTTTTCAATCAATTCGTCAACGATTCCATCCCCCAATCCAATCAAAGGAACTATGAAATATTTTGCTCCCATAATTTTGGCTGCGGTCAAATAAATTTTTCCTGCCGGGACAATGACATCTGCACGATCGGGTTTTAGCTTATATTTTTGTCTTCTTTCATCAACAGTCATGCCGGAGAGCTCGTTATATAAAGCCTTCAATTCATCAGTATGAAGAATGTTGACACCTTTCTTAGTCTCGTGTTCAGACATCTTCCAATAGCGGTTGATATTTCCACCGGTTCCGATAATGTTTAACTCACCATATTTATCATGATATTCATTGAGCAAATCCTTAAGCTTGCCCCATGTTTCAAATTTATCTTTCTTAGCTAATATTCTCAAAGTTCCTATAGCAAAGGATGTCGATTCGACAGGCTCTCCGTTCTTGATCAAAGAAATCTCAGTGGATCCTCCACCGACATCGACAGACAAATAAACACCTTCATCACAGTGGATATCGGATATTATAGAAGTGATTGTCTGAGCTTCTTTTTCTCCAGATACTATCTGCATATCAATTCCGGTTTCCTTACGAATTCTCCAAATGATATCTGATCCATTCTTGGCTTCACGCATAGCTGAAGTTGCATAAGCTCTATAGTCTATAACACCATATATATTCATCAAAGATCTAAAAGCTCTCATAGTATCTACCAATTGCTCTTCTTTCCTAAAACTGATAGATCCAGTAGAGAAGACATCGGCACCAAGTCTTAAAGGAATTCTTATCTCTTGAATTCTAGCAGATACTATCTGGCCTTTCTGATTCTGATAAACATCTTTTATAACAAGTCTACCCGCATTTGTTCCGACATCAATGCCAGCGTAATATCCATTTTTCATGAGCCTAAAACCTTCCTTCATTATAGTAATTAGATTACAACAAAATCATCTATTTTTTTATACTTTTTTCAAGTAATTAGACATGAAAAGGAGATTATAAGAAATAAACCACATTTAAATATGTGGATTTATAAATTGTTTTTGCTTCGAAATATGAGATATTTTCAAAGCATTTCAAATCAATATAGAATACTAAATATCTATATCAATCAAAAATAGGGATTTCTTATCCCTATTTTTAATTCTAGCAATCCTTACTTGTTCTTATAATGCTTATAAAGGATTTCTTGACTACGAATCTTTCCGGCCCCGTCAGTATATCTTATATTCTGACCTTTACCATCTACAACAAACGATTTCATATTATCGTTGAATCCACTATCAAATATAAATTGCAATTCTTTTTGGCAGTCTTTATCTAAAACTGGAGTTACAACTTCAATACGATTATATAAATTACGAGGCATCCAATCAGCCGAACCCATAAAGTAAAGAGGTTTACCACCATTTTGGAAAATAAATATTCTAGAGTGTTCCAAATATCTATCTATGATTGCATGAATATGTATATTCTCTGACAATCCTGGAATTCCAGTTATCATAGAACAGTTGCCACGTATTAATAAATCTATCTTTACTCCTGCTCTACTAGCTTCATATAATTTTTCGACCATAGCTTTATCAGTGATATGGTTGATCTTGATTTGAATTCCAGAAGGCTTGCCTGCCAAGTGATTCTTTATTTCATTGTCTATCAAATCACTAAATTTCTTCTGCATTTTGTTAGGCGAAACTAATAATCTTTGGAATGTAGGCTGTTTATAAGGCTTAGCAATCATTTCAAATATCGAATTAATATCATTTACAATCTTCTTATCAGCAGTGAATAAGAGGCAATCAGTATATGTTCTGGCATTTCCTTCATGGAAGTTACCTGTCGATATGACTGCGATATCAGGCCCATCCTTGACTTTCACTGAAACAATCTTTCCATGGACCTTAAAGCCTTCAACACCAGTCAAAACTTCACATCCTGCATCTCTCAAAGTTTGTGAGATTGAAATATTTGACGATTCATCAAATCTAGCCATAAGCTCAACCATACAAGTGACTTTCTTGCCGTTTCTAGCAGCTTGAGTCAAAGCTCTGACGACCTCAGAATTCTTGGCTGCTCTATAAATAGAAGTTTTAATAGATACTACTCTAGGAGAAACTGCACAAACTTGTAAGAATCTAATAAAGGCATCGAAAGATTCATAAGGAACATGAACCAATAAGTCTTTTGCTCTAATAGAATCTATCATATTCTTTCCTTGAGCAACTAAATCTATTTCATGCGTTGGCCAAGGTTCGTTCTTTAGTGAGGCATCGCCAAAGAATGGGAATTTCATCAAATCTTTATTATTGTGATAACGTCCTCCAACTGAAATCATATCTGAGTCATCAATATCCAAAGATCTAATCAATTTATTCTTCAAATCATCTGGAATTCCCGCTCCAAATATTGCACGAATAGGGATTCCCTTGACACGGGTCTTTACAGCTTGAGCAATGGATTGAAGAACACCTTCCTCTGGATCAGACTCAACTTCCATCTCAGCATCCTTAGAGAACTTAAATGCATACGCATCGAATGTATCATATCCCAAACCTTCAAATATATAAGAAAGATGGTATCTTACAATATCGTCTAGATAAATTACATAATGATTATTTCCTATATCCGGAAGTTTAATAAATCTACCAGTAATTCCAACCGGGAGAGGAATCAATGCGTACCCTAACTTCTTGGCACCTTTCTTAGACATCTTAACAGCTAAGTAAATATGAGCGTCATTAACATCAGAAAGATTTGCTTTTTGAGAGATGATTATTGGATTTATATATCCAGCAACATTTTTAACATAATAATCATGAACGAAGTTTTGCTGAGATTTGTTCAAATGCTTCTCATCTATAAGATGAATTCCCTTCTTCTCCAATTCATCAAATATATGTGATTTAATAACATCGTATTCTTTTGAATACAAAGCAGTAAGACTAGTGATCTTCTTCAACGTATTCAAAGCTTCTTCTCTTTCATCTTTAAATTCTTTTCCTTTAGTTTCAGCTATTCTCTTAGCTGAAGCTACTCTAACTTTATAGAACTCATCCAAATTATTTGAATAAATTCCAAGAAAACTCAATCTTTCATATAAAGGAACATCTTCATTAGCTGCTTCTTTAAGTACTCTATTGTTGAAGTACATCCAAGATACATCTCTAACAACATAGTTGGAATCATTCAATTCGATGACATCATCAATCTTTTTACTCTTGTTACTAGCCATAATACTCTCTCCCAAAACAATCATTACTCATGTATATATTTTATTGTTTTTCAAAGATTAAAGATATAAGAAGATTGTAAATACTTATATTTTGGGTTTTATTTAATACAAATAATAAATACTTCTTTCAATTCAAAACTAACAAATTATATATCTATTACATTTCAATTCTATTTGATGCTACTGTATTTCATCCAAGTCATTAGTGTTCTTCCGTCCTTTATAGTTCCATCCATACATTTAATTTCAAATTCTTTAATTGGCATTCTAATGATATTAAGAAATTCATCTGGATCCCTTTTAATATTTCCTAAATATAATCCAGTTGCTAAGAAAGGATATACGATTTCATTAGAATAAGCTGGTGCTGGATAAAATTCACCTAGACTAACCCATGATTCAGCTTTATAACCGGTCTCTTCTTCCAATTCTCTTTTAGCTGTATCTAACAAATCTTCAGCACCATCTCTTTTGCCTGCAGGTAAACCTACTATTCCTCTTTTAAAAGTATTCCTATATTGTTCCTCGACTATAACATTATTCTCATCATCTATAGCTAAAATGACTACTCCATTCTTTCTATCTACTATTTCTCTTATAGCTTCTTTATTGTTAGGCATCTTTACCTTTAAGACATCTACATTAATCTTCTTTCCTTCATATATTCTATTTACATCTATTATTTTTTCTTTTAAATCCATAATATTCTCCTATGCTCTAATTATAAGAAATAGACTAAAGAATAAATATCATTTTTTATTATCTATCTTTAAGCTTTATTAATTATAGATGCTATTAATAAAACAAACTCATTTGTTATAAAATAAATTAAAAGAAGGAAACGGCTATGGAATTTCATTTAATAAACGCTGATATAACAACATTAAATGTAGATGCTATCGTAAATGCAGCAAATAATGATTTGCTTCCTGGTGGAGGAGTTTGTGGGGTTATATATTCTAAAGCTGGATATGATGAATTATATAAGTCTTGCTTAGAAATAGGACATTGTAATACTGGAGAATCAGTAATAACTCCTGGATTCAATCTACCTTCTAAATACATAATACATACAGTAGGACCTGTCTATAGAGATGGAAATCATAATGAATCTAAATTACTGGAATCATGTTATTTAAATTCACTAGATTTAGCAAAACAAAATAATATTCATTCCATAGCTTTTCCTCTAATATCCTCGGGAATCTATGGGTATCCTAAAAAAGAGGCATATGAAATTGCTTATAAAGCTATTTCAAATTATTTAACAAAAGAGGATTACGATTTAAAAGTGTATCTATGTATTCTAGATAATAGTTTCTTAATATCTATAGAAGAAAGAAATAAATTAAAAGAATACATCTCTAGCAATCTAATTGGAGTTGGTCATCGTGGTAGATGTTTCTTCTCAATTAAAGAAAGAAATCTAGCACCTCGTTTAGCAGCATTTCCAACTAACGAATCTTTCAAAAAAGAAATACAAGATAATTTAGAGAAATCTTTCTCAGATTATTTATTGAAACTTATAGATGAGATAAATCTAAAAGATTCCGATGTCTATAAGAAAGCTGGAATAGATAGAAAGTTATTTTCTAAAATAAGACGAACAGATTATCAGCCTAGCAAAGACACAGCATTAAAGCTGTGTATAGCTTTAAATCTAAACATAGATGATACTAAAGACTTATTGGGTAAGGCTGGATATGCATTGAGTCAAAGTATAGAAAGGGATTTAATTATTCAATACTGTATCACTAATAAAATATTTGATTTGATGAAAATTAATAACTATTTATTCTCTTTTAATCAAAAAACTTTAGATTGATTATTTGTCGCTTTCAAAGCGACCTTTTTACATCGAATTATTTATATAGTATCAACGTAAAAAGGAGAAAAGAGATATGAACAATTCAACAGAGTTAGTAGTGATACTGGATAGATCAGGTTCGATGCAGAGATTAGCTGAAGATACTATTGGAGGATTTAATTCTTTGATTGAAAATCAAAGAAAGCTAGAAGGTAAATGCACAGTGACTACAGTCTTATTCGACAACAAAGTAGAAATTCTCTATCAAGGGAAAGATATAAAAGAAGTCCCGACATTAACTTCTAAAGAATACTTTGCTAGAGGGTCGACTGCTTTATTGGACGCTATAGGAATAACAATAAATGAAACTAACAGCAAAATTTCATCGATGAAAGAAGAAGAAAAGCCAAACAAAGTTTTAGTTGCTATTACAACAGATGGATTAGAGAATTCATCCAATGAATATTCTTATTCTTCAATCAAATCCTTAATTGAAGAGAAGAAAAAGCTTGGTTGGGACTTCATATTCTTGGGAGCAAATATTGACGCTATTGGAGAAGCTAATAAATTTGGAATAGAAAGAGATATGGCAATGAACATCAAAGCCACTAAAGTCGGACAAAGACATGCTTTTGAATCCATCAATAGAGCAGCATACAATGCTAGATTCTCAAACGCCATTTCATCCGATTGGAAAGATACACAAGAAATCGATATACCTGAAGAAAAGAAAGATGATGTTAGTTTAAAGGAAAGAACTATAGTTTTAAATCATATAAAAAGACTTAGAAGATAAACATAATCTCATCTAAAACAAATACAATTCAAAATCAAATACATAGAACAAACTAGGCCTTTTATTTATATAATATCTATTGTTGAGGTGAAATATATGAAAATAGTATCTATCAATAGAGATATATGTATAGGCTGTGGAATGTGCACAGCAATTGCTGATGCAGTATTTGAGCTTTCCGATGACGGACTAGCTTCAGTCAAGATTCCTAATGGAGAATTGACAAATGCCGATGATGAAGACGTCGCTGAGCAAGCTAAAGATGCATGCCCTAGCGGAGCTATTGAAATAGAAGAGAAATAGATTGATCTATCATTTTAATTAATAAAAGCTTTAACACTTCTATTAAACTTGCTATTTTGGCTTATATAAACGATCTATCTAATATAACAAGTTATTAAGACATCTTAATAAAAAATGCTGTATCGACATCCGATACAGCATTTTTGTTTTATGAAAACTAAATTCCAATTCTAACGTGCATCAATAAAGCTCAATTACATTGATAGCTATATTACTTAGCATTCAATGCAGCTTTTTTCTTCTCTTCTATAACTTTCTGCAAGTCATTGTTCTTTTTACGAGTCATACAGTCAGCTCTCATTTGTTCAACCACTTTGAGAGGGATTTCTCTATAAGATCCTCTGGGCATATCTTTGAGTCCGATATTTCCAATAGAGATTCTCTTCAAACTATAAACTCTCTTTCCAAGATATTCCATCATTCTACGAATCTCACGGTTTCTACCTTCATGAATAGTTATTTCATAAGTACAGTTATAAATTGAGATTCCAGCTTCCCTTACTTGAGCAGGAGAAGTCATTCCATCTTCTAGAGGAATTCCATTTCTGAGTTGTTCGATTTCAGGTTTTGTAAGTCTCTTATTGATTTTGACTTCATACACTTTGTCAGGACTTGATGAAGGATGCATGACCAAGTTTGCAAAATCACCATCGTTGGTCAAAAGGATAAGGCCTTCTGAATTGATGTCCAAACGTCCGATAGGGAAAACTCTTCCATACTGAGGAGGAACCAATTGAGTTACGAGCTTTCTATCTCTTGGATCAGAAGCAGTGCAAATAAATCCCAAAGGTTTATTGACTGCCAAATATACTTTTTGACCTACTCTAGCCAAAGGATATCCATCAACTTCAATATAGCAGTTAGGATCAAAAGAACTTCCTAATTTATCGACAACCTTATGATTTACTTTGACTTTACCTGCTGTTATATAATCCTCAGCTTTACGACGAGAGCAGAATCCTCTATCAGCTATAATTTTTTGAAGACGAACTAATCCATCAGCAGATACATCGTTGGATTCATCCTCTTCATGCTTTATTTCTTCCTCAGGTTGTTCTAACTGAACTTCTTTGTTTTCTTCTTCAACTTCGGCTTCTTTTTCGATTTCTTCGTCTATCATATCTTTTACCTCACTTTTTTCATTTCAAGTCGATTTATTACCCATAGACCTAACTGCTGAGCAAACAGAGTTGCTTTACTATTTGCTGCTTCATCCGACAACTGCTTAGGCGAATGTGCATCAATTCCTATGATGCACTTTGCCCCCATCTCACTAGCTATTGAGAAGAATGATGTAGTCGGATAAGACCATCTATATTCTTCTCCAATTTTCTTCTTTCCTGATCTTATCCCACCGACATTAATTTCAAGAGGAACATCACATTCCATAGCTGTTTCGATTATCTCGGTAGAGATTTTACGACAATCGGAGTCAAAGGTCTCCACTTCACTCAAAAAAAGATCAGGATGAACAAAACAAGAGTATAAACCAGAACGCAAGGCTTTGCAGGCAACTTCTTTATAAATATACAAAGTATTTGCTGTAGTTCCTTTTCCAAAGTGAGCATAGACTTGTCTCAATGAATTCATAGCTCCGTGATTTCCCAACAGTAAGTAATCCAATGTTCCGGTTTGAAGAAGCACTTTTAAGTAAGGCATATAATAATCAAAAGCTTCAGCTTCATATCCCAGATATATTTTGATTCTACCTTCATATTTCTTAGCTAGAGATCTAATCGAATCAAAATACCCTTGAGCTTGATTATAGGTGCCTCTAATTCCAGGCTCATTGAATCCAGGATACATGACATGATCAGAGAATCCTAATTCAGACAATCCCATGCCCAATGCTTCTTTCACATAATCTTCATCGATGCCATCAGCATGACCGCATCTATAAGTATGTGTATGATAATTTCCAGTCATGCCAAAGCCTCCATTTAATATTATATCTTTAATAAGTCACCTTATAAAGAACAAGTCCTTTACCAGGGACTTTCAACCTAGGTGTACCTGTAACACCTATTCCAGAGAGTTTGTCTTTGATAGATTCCAATGAAGATCTACCAGTCGCCACCTCAACAGCTGCTCCGACCATAAATCTAACCTGATATCTATGAAAACAAGGGCCTTTTATATAAGTGAATAAAATTCCATCTTTCTGTATAACTTCTATAGATTCTATTGCACTTATATAAGTCTCATTTTCATCCTTTCTATCATCTTTAGAAGAAAACAATTTAAAGTCATGAATCCCAAGAAATATACTTAATGTCTCTTTATATTTTTCTATATCTATTTCTTTGTTTGGGTGATATAAATGAGATTGAAGAAACGGCTCTCCTTCCAAATCAATCAAATAAATATATGTTTTCGAATGAGCAGAGAATCTAGGGCTAAAAGAATCATTTCTTTCTTCTATTAATTTTACTTTTAATATTCCATTAAAAGGCAAGGATAAAACTGAAGGCAGTTTATTCATTTTTATCCTATCATCACAAGGAGTAAAAGCACAGACGAAATCCATTGCTGAAACATCGCTATCCAATCTAGAGCAGCACTCCAAATCTATAGGCCTATCATAAATTCTAGATAGAACTTTTTCTAATTCACCTTGGACAGTCTTACATCCTTTTTGCTTTTGTGTTCCTTTAAAGCAAAGACCATCAAACCCAATATGCATTACATATTTCATAAAAAACTAGCAATAGATTTTAAATATATCGATAACAGATCCATCGACTTGGAAATAAACAAAGAATAGAGAAGATGCTAATGCAACACACCCGAATATCAGCCATAGAGCATCGATAAATCTGAAAGGATATTGACGATAACGAGTTCTTTTCCCTAATGGATCATATCCTCTAGCCTCGAGTGCATAGGCCAACTCCGATGCATGATGAAAAGAAGTTGTTATTAAAGGAATTAATAGTGAAACAATAGCTTTTATTCTATCTTTAGCTTTACCATTTGAATAATCCAAACCCCTGGCTGCTTGAGCTTTAAATATAGTTTTAGCTTCACTAGCTAATACTGGGATAAATCTCAGTGCCAAAGACATAGTCATAGAAAAGGCAGCAGTAGGAACATGAAGCCAGCGAAGTGGAGTTAAGTACCATTCCAAGGCAAAAGTCATATCCATAGGTTTAGTAGTGGAAGCAAACATCAACGATAGAATAACCATTAGGAAGATTCTAGCTATGATATATCCAATAAATAAAAATGTCGCAGAAGTTATCTCTTTCTTACCTATCACAAATAGCAATTGGCTATTACTAGTCCAATCAGGTGCTTTCCAAAAGAAGAAATTCAATATGACGACAACAAGCAATAAGACCCAAAGAAATGACATAGATTTCATCAGGCTGCCAAATGAAATTCTACTTATCAATAATCCAATCATCAATAGAACAAATATTCCGCCCAATACAACTAAAGACATTGCGTATGGATATACGACATCCACTCTATTTCCATAAGGCAGGAAAATTGCGACCATAAAAACTACAAGCAAGAATAGCTTTACTCTTGTATCCATTCTATGAATAGGTGTGTTGAATGGGACATACTGTCCAAAAGATCCAAAGCCGTTCATACCCTACACCTCTTTATCTCTTCAGCCAAAGATTTTGAATCTTTAACTTTTTCTAAGTCTATATCTAACCCACCTTCTTTAAGCTTCAAAGCATATTCAAACGCTTTAGGTGGAACCAAAGAAGCTTTATCCATAACTTCCTGATCTTGGAAGACTTCATAAGGCTTTTTATAAGCGATGAGTTTTCCATCGCTTATTACCGCCATACGATGTGCATTCTTCAACGCAAATTCCATATCATGAGTAATGAACACAATGGTCATACCTTCAGCATTTTTAGCCATGATACTATCCATTATTTCTTTTGCACCTTCAGGATCCAATCCAACTGTAGGCTCATCCAATATTAAAATCTCCGGATTAAAAGCCAAAATGCCCGCTATTGCTACTCTTCTCTTCTCACCGCCAGATAATTCAAATGGCGATCTAGAAAAATAAGAAGTTGGAATTCCAACTGAAAGCAATGCATTTTGAGCATTTGTTTGAGCTGTTCCTTTATCCATCCCGAAATTTTCAGGTCCGACCATAACATCTTTTAATACACTAGTTTCAAACAACTGCATCTCAGAGAATTGAAACATGAGTCCAATCATCTTTCTTAAACTCTTCCAATCCTTCAATTTCTTAGGCTTTTTATACTTTATCTTTCCATTCTTCTTAACCACAGGAGTTTGATCTACAACTATTCCATTGGGATAAGTTATAACACCTGTTGTCGGAGTTAAAAGAGCGTCGATGTTTTGAACGAGAGTCGACTTGCCAGACCCTGTCTTTCCGACCAAAGCAATGATTTCACCTTGTTCGATATCCATCGAAACATCGATGAGAGCTTCTTTCTCATTAGATGTCTTCCTATCATAAAAATAACAAAGATTCTTTACTTGGAGTGCTGACATAATTGCCTCCCTAATTCTTCAGGGTTGTCAAACTTAGAAGTCTCAATTCCTAATTCTGATAAATCATTTCTAAGCTGATAATCAAAGGGAAGAGTAAGACCTAATTCTTCGACAAGTTTAGGATTAGAGAACAATTCATTAGGTGAACCGGTAAATCCAAGTCTCTCGTGATCCAAAGCTATTACATAATCCGCTTTCTCGATCTCAGCCGTTTCATGTGTCACTGATAAAATCGTTAAGTTAGGAAACTTCTTTTTTAAATCTTTGAGCATACTTATCATCTCAATCTTGCTCAAAGGATCGAGCATCGAAGTAGATTCGTCTAAAAGCAATATAGATGGATTTCTAACTAAAATCGAAGCTAATGCGACACGTTGCATTTGACCGCCAGATAGTTTTGTGGGCTCTCTTTTAAGCAAATCAGTCAAATTTAACTTTTCTGCTATAGTCTTCACTTCTTCCAGCATCTCTTTATAAGATACTCTATTGTTTTCCAATCCAAAAGCGATATCTTCTTCAACCGTAGCACCTACAAATTGAGAATCTGGATTTTGGAATACTATTCCAACTTGCTTTCCTATCAATTCATCAACGTTATCGTCAGTAACTTGTGTTCCGTTAATAAACAAAAGACCAGATGTAGGAATAACTAATCCTGCAATAATTTTAAGGAGAGTTGATTTTCCAGTTCCATTTCTTCCTACAATACAACAATACGAATTCTTAGGAATGGATATAGATAAAGAATCCAAAACCATTCCTTCTTCTTTTGTATAGAAGAAAGACAACTTCTTTGTTCCTATAGCTTCGTTTTCTTCTCTCTTATCCATTTGAGACCTCGTTATCATATTTTCCACTGTTAATATCTTCTATCTCTTCTTTACTCAACTTCTCACCTCTAGCTTTTGCTTGGATCTTATGAGCTTTTAGTATAGCAAGTCTCTTCTTTTTAAGGGTGTTTTGTTCATCAGTTCCATAAGAAAGTCCTTTTCTTATTCTGGTTTCATGAACAATTATATAAATCCAATAGCCACCATACACTAGAAATGATACAACACCGACACCAATTAGGACACCACGAAGTAAATTTTCATCCTTACTAGTTAAAACTCCCCAGAGCATGCTTATGAGCAAAGCTAAAATCAAAAGGACAATTAAAGATTTCAAGAAATACTTCCAATAAGGTGTTGGCTGTACTGGCTTTCCTTCGTCTCTATAACTCATATTTCACATCTCCAAAATCTATTTGCGGGACTCTTCCTATATATTGAGAAATTTCAACACCAGCCATTTCAAACAGCTTTCTAGAAGCTATCGAATAAGTTTTATCGTGATACTTATCATCTAAAAAAATAACTTTCTTAATTCCAGCTTGAATAACCGCTTTAGCACATTCGTTGCAAGGAAACAAAGTTACATATAAGGTCGATCCTTTGAGTCTTCTTTCAGTGTTCAAGATAGCATTTAATTCAGCATGACAGACATATGGATACTTTGTATCTAATTCACTTGCACCTTCTCTAGCCCAAGGTATTTTAGAGTCATCGATACCGATAGGCATTCCGTTGTATCCCAAAGATAAAACTTTATGTTCGTCAGAAACAATTGCTGCTCCAACTTTGGTAGAAGTATCTTTGGATCTAAGAGAAGACAAAATTGCGATGGACATAAAATATTCATCCCAATTTATATGATTTGTTTTTATATCTTCCTTATCTTTAACTATTACTTTAGGTAAATTGCTCATAATAAACACCTCTCTACAAACAAGAATAATTATATATAAAAAGAGCAAAATACTATTAGGTTATGAGGATTTTATAAATTTCCTCTTGCAAAATCAAAGTAATGTGTTTATAGTTATTAAGCACTTGGGTCTTTAGCTCAGCTGGGAGAGCATCCGCTTGACGTGCGGAAGGTCATAGGTTCGAACCCTATAGGACCCACCATTAAGAAAAAATCATAGGATTGATACTAAAAATATCAGTCCTTTTTTTCATTTCATAGGGATGTTTCACTTATTTCAGGCATAAATTGCTTAATTGAACGGTAAGCGTTAAAGATATCCAC
>FR878798.1 GCA_000434395.1 Clostridium sp. CAG:568
TTTGTTGTAATCTTAGTAATCTTCTAGTCTTTGCCTAATGTCTTAAGGATATCGTTAGTAGTAAGGTCCCCAGCTTTCTTCCAACCTTTAGCCGTTAAGAAGTTGTGTCCAGGAGTGCAGGTGATAGTCTCATCACCAACATTGATTTCAACTAGTTCTTCAGTCTCGTTGATATAAGTATCAGTGACAGGCATTTCTTCGTATCTACCAGCATTGTCATCGTAGGCAAGAACTGTATCGCCTCTCTTAATCTCCTCGATTCTCTTCATACCGACTGCTGTCATAACCATTGTTCCGGCGATGAAGCAGTAGGACGGGTTAATAGCTCCAGAGATAGCACCTCCGATGGCTCCGAACATGAATCCGTCGGCTGCTCCGTCGATGGCTCCGGACAAAGCACCTTTTAAAGCACCTTCCCAAGATCCTGTCTTAATGCCTTCAGTAATAGCCCCTTGGATAGCTCCGGTAACGGCCCCAGTCACGGCACCGATAACAGCACCTCCGATGGCACCGAACATGAATCCGTCGGCCGCCCCGTCGATGGCTCCGGACAAAGCACCTTTTAAGGCACCTTCCCAAGATCCTGTCTTGATACCTTCAGTAATGGCACCTTGGATAGCTCCCGTAACGGCCCCAGTCACGGCACCGATAACAGCACCCTTAACGGCTCCGACCAACATGGAAGTAGCGATACAAGAAGCACCGAATCCACCAGTAGCTACAACCGCAATAGCGCATATGGCGATGACAGCTAGACCGATGCAGAGCTTAGTAGCCCAAGAAGGCCAGTTTCCGCCCTCATCGGAGAGGTTGATAGGATTGTTCCTACAGTAGGCGAATAGGTTCATGACCATGGTGTCTCCAACTTGACCGATTTCACCATCTGCGGAGATGAATCTTCCGAGTTCAGGGCTGTAATAACGAGACTTGAGGTAATAGAAACCAGTCTCGTTATCGAAGAAGTATCCCTTGAACTTGAACGGATTGACCTTAGCAGCCAATCTTGCTTCATCAATATCAGCGATAGTTTCAGTAACTTCACCGAAGTCGCCATAGGCATAGGAGACTAGCTTAGTTCCAGTAGAGTCGATAACGGCATTGATGTTTCCGAGGATGTCCCTGTCGTAGAAGTAATCCTTGCCGTTGACGGAGAATCCAACAAGAGCATTGGCCTCATCGTAGTGGAAGAAAACGGTATTGGATCCGTTCTTATCATCGACTTTCATCGAACAGAGGGAGTCACCATCGTAAACATATTTTTCAGTTCTATTGCCATCAGTCTTAGATAGACGGAGGCCGTTAGGATCGTAGGAATAGGTGTATCCAGAAGCGGTAGCAAGTCTCCTTCCAGTCCAAGTCATCTCGATTCTCTTATCAGGGAAAGCAATCAAAGTGGGATTGCCGATGAAGGCATCCTTATACTCGATAGTCGTTCCGTCGCCTCGAGAGACGAGTCTGTCCTTAAGAGTTGCATCGTAGGTGTAACCGATTCCGTCCTTGGTGAGGATGTTATTGTTGGAATCGTAGGTGTAGGTATGCTTGACACCATCGACATCGGATGAGATGAGTCTAGAGAGTGAATCATAGGCATACTTCTTTGTTGAAACTGCCTTACCATCCTTATCCTTGGTCACAACATCGGTCGCATTACCCATGGAATCATAGGTGTAGCCGATAGTATTTCCAGAGTAGTCGTTCTCGCTTCCAACCCTAGTCGTGGTGTAAGTTCCGTTCTTAGCGTAAGTGAGCTTCTTAGTGAGTGCCTTGTCATCAGCGTAGATCCTCTTCTCAGAGGTTCTTCCGATGCTGTCGTAGTAGGTTCTAACTGAGACGGAGGAGATAGAATCAGTCACTGTCTTTGTATCACACTTGGAATTGGAGAAGACGAGCATCTCAAGGGTTCCCTCAAGGTGATTGCTAGCAACTCCACCAGGACCTATTCGGCATCCGATAGCGGTCTCGCAGCCATCGAGGCTGAACTCAGGAGCTGCAATATCTTTGGATTGACCATCTAGACAGATAGAGACCTTACCTCCACCGAAGGAGACGGCAATCTGATGCCATGTACCAGCAGTGACTTTGAAGCCAGTATCCTCAAGCTTGGTTCCACTGATTAGAAGAATGTTTTCTTTGGCGATATGGAGTCCTAGCTTCTCAGTTCCTTGATCATCTTTCGAGGAGAGAATCACCTGATCCGAGGATAGTTCATCGATCTTAAAGCGGATTCCGATGGTTCCCTGGTTCTTCAAGAGAAGGTCATAGGAGAGCTTGGATGAGATTCCGGGAGTGAGAGATGCGATGCTGGAGTAGCTTCCGTAGACATGTCTGTGAACGGCATTCTCACCCTTGTCATCGAAGAAGAACATACCAGGCTTGGAGTTCTTGTAGGATTTCTCGATGGAGACGTGAGACTTGGGCTCCATGCCCTTCAAGGAAGTGAGACTTCCGTTTAGGGAGACAACATCGAATCCCTTCAACTTCTCAGGATTGAAGTAGGTAACGCCACTAGCGCCATCGATGATGTTCTTCTCGCGGAGGTACTTCACACCCTCACTGAAGATGGCATCAAATTCCTCCTTGCTAATCTCGGAACAGCCGACGGATACGTAGGCGAGCCTGAACGCCATGTTGACGGGATGCTCCTCGGTGTCGGAGGCCCCGGAAGTGGACGAGATTTTGTGGAGCTCATCCTGACTGAGGGCCTGGGACGGGGCACCGACGAGGAAGTACTTGAGGTAATCGAAGTAACCGTTAGAAGCATAGGTCTCTTCCTTAACCTCGCCATTGAGGATGACCTTGACGTTGAACTGGCCATTCCCCTTCTCGATTTCGAAGCCGACGAGGTTCCAGACGCCTTTTTCGATGGAATTCGCGGTGGTGATGCTGTGATTACCGCCGGTGAACTGGTCGAGGAAAGTGAGCTTTCCGTCCGGATTAACGCTGAGGGAAAAGCCTATCTTGTCGATCTCGCCCCTGGCGAAGGCGAAGACCCTCTGCTCTCCGTTGATTTCGCCAGTGGGCTTAATCCAGCCGAACACGGTTTTCCTGACCCGATTGAAGTCGTTTTCCCAAGAGTATCGGCTGAAGTAATTCTTTGCGGTGGATTTCTCATTCCTCTTCGTGTTGAAGCCGTCGGTCTGATAGCAGATGATGGCGTTGTCCTTCTTGAAGCTCAGCGAAGCGACGGCGTCTCCGAGCGGACTCTTGTCCTCAACATCGATGGCGTCAGCGAAGGAGGTGCTAAGGGTGTATTTCCCGCCGAAGCAGGCATCGAATCCGCTTCCGCCCTTGATCACCTCATCGGGGAAAGCCCTGGAGAGACGGGTCAGATAGCCGGAAGGCGTGTAGTCGTTGTACTCGCACTTGTATTCGTAGTCATAGCCCATGGCCATGCCGAAAGCGAAGACGCTCTCCTTCTGGAGGTTACCGAGATTGTCATAGGAGTATCTGAAGACGTTGTTATCGGTATCGCACACTCTGGTAGCATTGCCATTGCCATCGTATGAGAAGTAGGTTTTGATGCCGTTGACTGCGTCATCGAGCTCACAGATCTCATCCTTCTCGTTGTAGATGTAGGATGCAATACTATTTCCATCGAGCTTGATGGAGGATAGCCTCTTCTTGTCGTCATACTCAAAGGAGTAACATCCAGAGGACTCATCAGCGCCGAAATACTGCTTGGTAGGAAGACCGGTGTTGATGCCATTGACTTTATCCTCATAG
>FR878799.1 GCA_000434395.1 Clostridium sp. CAG:568
GTCGCCTTAAGTTAGTGACATTGGGCTCGACGGCCTCTTTTCTTTTGCATTTCTTTATCCGTGTATGAACATCGCATCACCGAACGAGAAGAACCTGTACTTCTCTTCGACTGCATGTTTATAGGCATTCAATACATGCTCTCTTCCAGCAAAAGAAGACACCAGCATGACTAGAGTAGATTTAGGAAGGTGGAAATTAGTAACAAATGCATCTACAGCCATCCATTTGAATCCAGGGTAGATAAATAATGCTGTATCGCCGCTCATACCTTTAAACTTACCATTATTTAGATGAGCTACTGTCTCTAATGTTCTTATAGAAGTAGTTCCAACTGCAATTATTCTTCTACCTTCTTCTTTAGCCTTATTCAATTTATCAGCGACTTCCTGAGACATAGTGAACCATTCAGAATGCATATGATGCTGACGAATGTCATCAGTCTTGACAGGTCTGAAAGTTCCTAATCCGACATGCAAAGTAACATCTAAAACTTCTATTCCCATGCTTTTGATCTTGTCGAACAATTCTTCAGTGAAATGGAATCCGGCAGTAGGTGCTGCTGCGCTTCCTTCAACTTTAGCATAGACTGTTTGATATCTATCGTTAGGAGCTACTTGAGACTTGATATAAGGAGGAAGAGGCATCTTTCCAAGCTCATCTAACACTTCCATGAAGATTCCTTTATATTCAAATCTAAAATGTCTCAATCCTTCATCCAATACCTCAGTGCATATAGCTTTGAGTTTTCCTTCACCAAAATCGATAACAGTTCCAAGTTTTACAGCTTTGGCATTACCTACCAAGCATTCCCAAATATCAGCTCCTTCTTCTTTTAATTGTCTTAAAAGCAATACTTCAACCTTAGCCTTGGTCTCTTCTTTGATTCCAAACAATCTTGCAGGAATGACTTTGGTGTTGTTTCTAACAATTACATCACCAGGTTTTAAATATTTCAATAAATTCTTAAAGTAAGGCTCATCGACCCACTCACCAGTATTTTTATCCAAGACCAATAACTTAGATTCATCTCTTTTCTTGGCTGGAGTCTGAGCTATCAATTCCTCAGGTAAATCGTAATCGTATTCTTTAAGATCATAGATGTTGTATCCAAATTCTTTAATAGCCTTCTCTACAGCCTCATCATCTTTAACTAAATTCTCGTGTGAGACAGTTCCTATTTCTTTCTCTTCCATTTTAAAATCCTCTTTCATTTCCAAAATCTTTCATAACCTGATTCTTATAATCCAAGAATCTATCTTCTTCAATTGCTTTTCTCGCGCCTTCAACGATTCTAATAAGAAAACGAATGTTATGTATAGAGCAAAGCCTCAAGCCAAAGCCTTCATCACATTTTATCAAATGATGGATATAAGCTCTAGAGAAATTGTTCTTACATGCATAACAGTCACAACCTTCTTCGATAGGTCTTGTATCTTCGATATATCTAGCACTCTTTATATTCAATCTTCCATGACTGGTCATAAGTGCACCATGTCTTCCTAATCTTGTAGGTAAGACACAGTCGAACATATCGACACCTTTCATGATTCCATCGAGAATCATATCAATGGATCCCACGCCCATCAAATAACGAGGCTTCTCCCAAGGCAGATACTTCACCGCATATGAGACCATCTGATATTCAACTTCTCTAGGCTCTCCTATAGAAGTTCCACCGATGGAATATCCATCGAAAGGAAGACTCGCCAATTCTTGTGCACATCTATTTCTCAAGTCTTCAAAAGCACCACCTTGAACAATTCCAAATAGAGCCTGATCTTGTCTTGTGTGAGCTTTAAGACATCTTTTTGCCCATCTCAAAGTTCTTTCCATGGATTGCTCCATATATTCATGAGTTACGGGATAAGGCGCACATTCATCAAAGCACATCGCAATATCAGCTCCTATCTTTTGTTCCAGATCCATAACTGATTCAGGCGTGAAATGCAAAGTACTTCCATCTAAATGAGACTTAAATGTAATTCCTTCCTCTGTAATTCCTTTATTCTTAGCCAAACTCCAAACTTGAAATCCACCAGAATCAGTGAGCATAGGTCCATCATAATGCATGAACTTCTGAACTCCACCCATCTTTTCAACAAGATCTGCTCCAGGTCTCAACGATACGTGGTAGGTATTAGCTAAAATGACACCAGACCCACAAGCCTTGACTTCTTCAGGGCTTAAATACTTGACTGTCATCAAGGTTCCAACCGGCATGAACATAGGAAGCTTTACATCACCATGGTTGGTATGCAGTATTCCTGTTCTTGCCTGACAATGTGCATCTTTATGTAATATCTCTAAACCAAAGCCTTGTGCACCCATAAATATCTCCTTACAAATAACCAAGCACTAATTTTAAAACATTTTCCTCTTCTTTTATACTAATTTGAAAAAGAACTATGTGCATAGTTTATTCTTATCGATTATACTAAAGTATTGGAAACGGAGGAAACGAGATGACTGATAAAGAAATCATCGAAGCCGAAGAGAAGAGAAAAGCCGAATTCAAAGGTAAGAATGTTGTATTCATGGATCACCCCTTGATTCAACACAAGATTTCAATCCTTAGAAACGAAACTACCGGAACCAATGAATTTAGAAAGTTGGTCGAAGAGATAGCTCGTTTGGAAGGATACGAGGCCTTGAGAGATTTACCTTTGGAATACGAGGAGACAAAGACTCCAATAACCACAACTTTGACTCCTTATATAGCTGGAAAGAAGCTCTGCCTTGTACCTATCCTTAGAGCAGGTCTAGGAATGGTCGAAGGATTGTTGAGCTTATGTCCTACAGCCAAAGTCGGATTCATCGGAATGTATCGTGATGAAGAGACAAAGATTCCTCATGAATACTATTGCAAGATTCCTTCACCAATCGAGCAAAGAACAATAGTTTGTCTAGATCCTATGCTTGCAACAGGTGGAAGTGCATGTGATGCCATCGAAGACATCAAGAAACGTGGCGGAAAGAAAATAAAGTTCCTTTGCATCATCGCAGCACCTGAAGGATTGAGAAAAGTAACTAAAGAGCATCCTGATGTGACATTCTATGTCGGACATCTCGATGAGAAGCTCAACGATAACGCCTACATCGTCCCAGGTTTAGGAGATGCAGGTGATAGAATCTACGGAACTAAGTAGTTAAACAAAAATAAAATGTCTGGATAGCATCCAGGCAATTTTAAAATTTAACTATTTTAAATTTGTAAACCCTTTCATGAAATTAATGCGATATCGATAAAAATTTTTTTATTTTATTTGATTAATTTTTCTTTCTTTGGTTTAAACTTATTGACGTCGAAGGTAATTCGATAGAGCAAAAAGGAAAAGCAAAAGGAATTGGGCAACGAAATTCGTATGCAATTCGTTGCCCTTTGTTTTCAAAGGGAATTGAGGAAAGTCGTATGTTACTTCGGAAATTCCCAACATACTCCGGAGTGGGTAAAGTCGTGTGTTAAAAAAAGAGGTTAGGAATGCCTCTTTTTTTTACGTTTCAATCTTAATTCTATAAATAAATAAAATTAGATAACCTTTGTC
>FR878800.1 GCA_000434395.1 Clostridium sp. CAG:568
CTCTCGGGAAGTGCTTTGCTATTTAATCACCTTTGGGAAAACATATCAAGTGAAATTTTCGATTTGTATGTTGCAAGCGTTTTCACATTTTTAAAATGGATAAAAAACTAAATATATTGAGTTTTTTATTCTCAACTCTATTTTAAAACAAAAACATCGGCTTTCAAGCCGATGTATGTTTTACAAAAAGTAGTCTTATTCTATCTCATCAACCCTTCTTTGATGTCTATCACCAAGTTCTTCTGCATCCATATATATTTGAACAAAACGAGCCATTTGCTCTCCAGTGAAAAACTTCGCCCCGAATGTAATGACGTTAGCATGATTATGTTCTTTAACTAAATGAGCAGTGTCATCATTATATATTAATCCAGCTCTAATTCCTTTAACCTTGTTAGCTGCCATTTCCATTCCTTCGCCTGTATTACAAATCAGGATTCCAAATGTTGCCTTTCCTTCTTTCACATCATTAGCCACTTTTTTTGCAAAGATAGGATAATCACAAGATTCTTTTGTATCAGTTCCTTCGTCAATAACTTCTATTTCTCTTTCACGCAAATATTTTATCAAGTAAAACTTGGCGTCTACTCCACCATGGTCATTTCCGATAGAAACGATTAATTTATTGCTCATTTAGATTTGTTCCCCTTTTTACTTATTATAAAAGGCTTTGTTTATTTGTTCTATAGTAATTTTTCCTTGTCTCAATACAACTGGTTCTTCTCCAGTTAATAAAACTACTGTTGAAGGAATACTATCTCCTGTAGTTCCATTAATAACTCCATCAATCTCATCACCAAATACGTTTTCTATTTCTTCTACACTCTTAGCTGGAGAAAATCCAGATTTGTTAGCCGAAGGGACTAACAATGGAACATTAACATCTAGTAAGAATTTTCTCAGTCTATCATAGCCTGGGACTCTAAATCCCAGAGTATCACCACCTAGAGTAACATAGGGAGGAATCTCAGGTCTCTTCTTAAGAATAACTGTCAATTCACCAGGCAATAAGGAATCAATTACTCTTTTTTGTCTTTCATCTACAAATGAATATTTATAAATCCAGCTTACATCTCCTACCATCATAGTAAATGGTTTAGTAGAAGGTCTTTCTTTAACCTTTATCAGTCTATCAAAAGAATCTTTCCTATCAAAACGAACTCCAAGTCCAAACACAGTCTCTGTAGGAAAGGCTATAATTCCACCATCAACTAATATCTTTTTAGGCTGCTCGTCTTCAAATTCATATAATTTCATGATTTCACCACCTTTAAAACCTAGTAGATTATAGTCATATATACAAAAAATAGAACATACTTAAGGTAGTAATTAAAGCCTAAAATACAAGTTCTTAGATTTCGTATATAATAATGATTATTGTATGAGGTGATAAAGAAATGAAGAAAATACTGAAGAAATTACAAATCACATTAACTCTTTCCTGTCTATTCGGCTTTCTTTGCGTGATTGCATGGTCTTTATGCTTATATCTAGTTCCAAGTTTTAAATACTATGACATCATCGCCATAGTATTTATGGTACTTTTCATTTCTTTCTATACAATTCTTATCAGTTCGTACACTATAAAAATTTCATCAATAAAAAATAAAACTGATCTTTCTGTATCTGAGATCTTAGATAGCGATGTTTTGGAATGTTACAAATTCGGTCAAATAGGAACTATCATATTCGATGAAGAAAAGAAAATAATTTGGGAAAACGATTATTTACAAAATATAGGTATACATCTAGTTGAACATCCTATAAAAGAAATATCAGAAGAATTAGAGAAAATAATCGATGATGAAAACGATAGTGTAACGACACAAGTTCAATATGAGAACAAAACTTTCTTAATTAAACTTATAAAAGATGCTCGTCTATTCATCCTCAAAAATATTACTGAGTCCGAAAATGAAAGGAAAATATTCTCCGAAGAAGCCCTGGTTATCGGTCATTTACAAATAGATAACTACTCTGATTTATCTACTTCTATGAAGGAAACCGACTTCACAATTAAAATTAGTGAACTCCAAAGAGAATTGATCAATTTTGCGGGAAATTATCGCTTCTATATATCAATGATTAAAAGTGATACATATTTCTTATTAGGTAGTCGAAAAGATTTTGATAGAATGCAAGCTGATAATTTCAATATTGTCGACCATATCAGAAATGGTTTCGGTGGATTCACAATATCAATCGGTTTAGCTTATGGATATCCTGGAATTCCTGTCATGGCTCAGGAATCTAGAGAAGCTTTGGATGTTGCTCTATCCAGAGGTGGTGACCAAGTAGTCGTTTCACCTTGCAATCAAAACCTTCAATACTTTGGAGGAAAGAGTGAATCCAAGAGTTCTGGAAACAGAACACAGCTAAGAACACATGCAAAATCGTTAGCGACAGCAATAAGAAAAGCATCTAATGTTTTGATTTGTGGACATTATAATGCCGATTTTGATGCCATTGGATCTTGTATAGGTGTATATAGAATTTGTAAAACATTAAAAATTCCGGCAAAAATTTTGTATGATTCAGCAAACGTAGAAAGCAGCTGCAAACATGCTTTCTCCAAAATCTATTCTTCTGGTCAAATTGGAATGATGACAGTAAACTACAACGAAGCAATGGCTTTAATAAAACCAGACACTCTACTCATTTGCGTCGATGTAAATGAACCATCTAGAATGATATTCCCTAACTTTATAGATGATGATAATAATATGAATGTCGGTGTCATAGATCATCATAGACGTGGATCATCACAATTCAAAAATGTCGTTTTCAACGGTTCTGACTCTAGTGCTTCATCCGCTTGTGAACTAGTCGCCGAATACATATCGATGTCTGAATATAAGATTGAACTATCTAAAGAAGAGGCTACATTCATGTTGGCTGGAACAATGCTTGATACTAACTACTTTAGAAATAAAGTCAGTGAAGGTACTTTCGATGCAATGATTGTCTTAAAGAGATTTGGAGCTGACTCTTTAATGGCCGATGACTTCTTAAAAGAAGATTATGAGCGTTACACGATGAAGACTAAATTCCTCAACAATATGAAGACTCCTTTTACTGGAATAATCGTTACCAAAGATCCCGACGAAAACGAATTGGTCGACCAATCAGTATTGGCTATGGTCTCCCAGGAATGTATGACCATCTCAGGTATAGATGCTGCTTTCAGTATCGGAAGAATTTCTCAAACCGAAGTAGGAATATCCGCTAGATCAGGCGACCAGTTCAATGTTCAGTTTATAATGGAGAAGATGGGTGGTGGTGGACACCATTCAGCAGCTGCCGCTAGTATTTCATCTACTTCTCCTACTGAAGTAGCGGATGACTTATATAACAAGTTAAATGATTATATTTCTTTAGCAAAAGACAGCAAAAACAATAAAAATACTCAGACTTTAATAGATTTGAAGCCTGTAGGAGGTAAATAGTTATGAAATTGATTATGAAAAAAGATTTAAAAGGTGTTGGAAAAGCTGGTCAAGTTGTCGAAGTTTCTGATGGATATGGTGCTAACTTCATCATTCCTAGAGGCTTTGGTGTTCTTTATACTCCTGAGTCAGTAAAAGAAAGAGAAGAAGAATTAGCGAGATTAAAAGCAATTGATGATGCAAATCGTGCCAAAGCTAATGAAAACGCCAAAAAACTTGAAGGAATTGTTTTTGAATTCGTTGCCCCAGTTGGCAATGGTGGAAGAATGATAGGAACCGTCTCAATTAAAGAATTGAAAAAAGCCTTGAAAGAAAAGCTAGAAATTGATGTCGACAAGGATGATTTCCCAGAACACAATATCGTAAATTCCTTTGGAATGTCGCATGTAAAGATCAATCTATATAAAGGAATTTATGGCATCATGAATGTCAAAGTAAATCCTAAGCCTAGCAAATAATTATTAAAAGTCACTTTTAGAAAGGAGGAGCTAAATGTCAGAGGAAAAAATATTGGCCAGCGAGACTTCAGTTTTGGCCTTAGCTCTTTTGGATGAAGATTGTTTCTACCAAACTATATCAACATTAAAAATAGATGATTTCCAAGATCAAAGAAACAAATTGATTTTTGAAGCTATGAACGAATGTTATGAGGCTAGCAACACAAGACCCAACCCATCCGTTTTAGCTGATAAATTGAAAGTGTCAAATAAACTTGATTTAGCTGGTGGCACTGATTATTTGTCAAACATAATAACCAACGTTCCTCCTTATTCTGATTTAAGCGAATATATTAAGCAGATCAAACAAACTTCTTCATTAGTGAAAATGAAAGAAGTTTTAGAAAAGAATTTAAGCCAAGCTAACAAAGGAGTAGGGGACATTCCTAATTTCTTGGATGGAGTCCAAAAATCAGTCAATGATGTCATGCAAGCGCAAAACGATGGTGGCTTTAAAACACCCGAACAAGTTTTGAGTAGCTACTTAGGCAAATTGGATGAAAGAATAGAAGAGAGAAGAAAAACTGGAAAGAATAGTTTTCTCACTGGAATTTCTTCCGGATATTCAGAGTTGGACGACTATACAAGAGGTTTTCAAAAAGGAGAATTAGTCATTATCGGTGCTCGTCCTTCGGTCGGTAAAACAGCTTTTGCAATCAACATTGCAACAAATATCGCTCATAAAAAAATACCTGTCGCTTTCTTTTCTCTAGAAATGACAGCAGAACAAATCATGGGACGTCTCTTAACGAATAGAGCTGGAATAGATTTAAAAACGATAGAATCTTTAAACTATACTAAAACACGTGATAACAGAGGTGGATTTATACTTACTCCAGATAAAAGTGTAACTGCCGGAAGCACGAACATAAGAGATTTGTCTAACTTCCAAAATGCAGTCAATAGTTTAGCTAAAGATCCTTTGTTTATCAACGATAATCCGGGTACAAATGTTAGAGCGATTCAAGGTGAGGTTAGAAAACTTCAAACTTCTCACCCTGACTTAGGATTGGTTATCATCGATTATTTAGGATTGATACAATCTGCTTCAGCTAAAACTAACAGCAGTGATAACAGACAAAATCAAGTGTCTGATATTTCAAGAGCTCTAAAGGCAATGGCTAGAGATCTAAAACTTCCTGTCATCGCTTTGTCACAGTTGTCGAGAACAGTAGAATCTAGAAAAGACGATCACAAGCCTGTGATGTCAGATTTACGTGATTCAGGAAGTATCGAACAAGACGCTGATAAAATTATGATGCTTTATCGTCCTGATTATTATCACGACAACGATAATAAAGAAAATCAAGAAGAGCAACAAGATCAGCCCAACAACGATGATGATGCAATTTCGAATGTCACGGTCATCCTAGCAAAAAACAGAAACGGAAAAGTTGGAGAAATTCAATTCACATTCCAAAAGAATGTCTGTCATTTCAATGCCATCGATACAACTCAAACCGCCAGTTTAGATAATGAAGAGCCTCCATTGGAAGAGATGTAAAAAGCAGGATTTAAATATGAAATTTATAAATGTTGGATCAGGATCAAAGGGAAACTCTACTTTAATCTACAGCAAAAACACTACTATCTTGGTAGATTGTGGTGTCACTAAAAAAAGAGTTGTCGATTGTCTAAAATCAATTTCAAGAAGCTTTGAGTCTATCGATGCTATTTTTATAACACATAGACATTCCGATCATGCGGCTCATCTTTCTAGCTATGATTGTTTTGCCTCAACAACTTATTCTGGTGATGAGGGCATCATCGCTCAACAATACAAAAAAACAAATGTATTAAATCCTTTTCAAGAGATTGAAATAGGGGATTTTATTATACGAGCCTTACCCACTTCTCATGATGCACCAGATTCTATGGGATATCTATTTAAAGAAATAAATAATGATGAAACTTTGCTGTATATGACTGATACAGGATTTATTCCCGAGAGAGATTTAAATTATATGAAAAACTGTGATTTTTATCTCATCGAATCTAACCATGATCCTAGAATGCTTATGAATTCTACTAGATCAAATTATTTAAAGATGAGAATAATAGGAGACCACGGTCATCTTTCAAACGAGCAATGCTCTCATTATTTATCTATGATAATCGGAGATAAGACTAAAGAAATCGATTTTGCCCATTTAAGCGAAGAGTGCAATACTCCTAAATTAGCCATTAATGTTTTTCATGACGTCATGAGAATACAGTGCGGTGAAGTGCCATCTAACATCACCATAAAAACATTTAATCAAAAAGAACCTACAAGCGGTGGTGATTCAGCTTTATGACTCTAAATTTCTTCTTAGTCGGTAAATCACATGCATCTCATTTCGAAGAAGCTTATGATTATTACAAAAAAAGACTTTTAAAATACGCTAAAGTAAACATAATCGCATTGAAAGAATCAAAGCTACCAGACAAGCCTTCCCAATCACAAATAGACAAAGCATTAGAAGAAGAATCAAAAACAATTTTAAATTCAATTCCTAAAGGATCTTTCTTGATATTAATGGATTTACAAGGAAAAGAATTGGATTCTTTTGAATTCAGTGAGAAATTCAAAGAGATTAGTCAAAGCAATGTCTCAATCAGTTTTGTCATAGGTAGTTCATACGGATTATCCGACAACGTCAGAAAAAAAGCCGGTTTTCTTTGGAAACTCTCGCCTTTGACTTTCACACACCCTTTAGCCTTAGAAATAACCTTAGAGCAAGTGTATAGATCGTTGAAAATCATCAACGGTGAAACATATCAAAAATAGCTAAACCTTTGCATGAAGTAATTCCAAGTAATGAATCACTTCATCTTTAGTCGGATGATGTCCGTTCAAAGCTTTCGATGTTCCACAAGCGATAGCAATATCTAATGCTTTATCGAAATCATTGTATAATTTCCAGCCACAAATGAATCCTGCTAAAAGAGCATCTCCAGCACCAAAAGTTGAAATTGCTTTTTCGGAAAGAGTCTTTTTCTTATAAACTTTTCCATTAGAATCTACCATTATCACTCCATCTTTTCCTCTGGATACTATGACATTATTAGCACCCTTTTCCTTTAAGATTTCAATTCCTTCCAAGATTTGTTTTTCATTATCCATCGGCTTCCCAATTATCGCTGACAATTCACGCACGTTAGGCTTAATAAGAAAAGGATGATATTTCAAACAATCCAATAAGGCTTGACCAGATGTATCGATGATTAAGTCGATGTTCTTTTCACTAAGATAAGCTAGAATTTCTTTATAAGTCGATTCTTCAAATCCGGGTGGAACCAATCCATCCATAACTACCGTATCACCTTCTTTAATATCTTCCAAAGTGTATTTAAATTCTTCAATCTTGTCTGAAGTCAATATAGGTCCTATTCCATTTACTTGAGTTTCACTTTTATCTTCGTCACATAAAATTTTGAAATTGATTCTAGATGATCCTGGAACCCTTACAAAATTATTTTCTATATGCTCCCCATTCAAACTATCGATTATGTATTCCCCAACAAATCCACCTATAAATCCTAAAGCTATTGATTCAACGCCCAATCTCTTGAGGATAATTGAAACATTTATTCCTTTTCCACCAGGTTCCATAGAATCAGAATAACCTCTATTAAAAGATCCCTTTTTCAAAGTTTTAACTCTTTGAATGTAATCTATTGCTGGTGCTAACGTTATTGTATAAACCATATAAATAACCTCTTTAGAATAATTTTATATGTTTTTTGACTATATATCCACAATAAATTGTATACGTGTTCTAGCAGTTTAAATATTTTCTAGTTAATTTCTTTGTATTTTAGTTTAAATTATTGAGTAAAAATTAGAATTGATTTATATTCTTTACTTGCGCGGGGAATAGCACAGTTGGTAGGGCACTTGGTTCGGGACCAAGAGGTCACGAGTTCGAATCTCGTTTCTCCGACCATATTGAAACAATAGGATTGATACCAAAAGTATCAGTCCTTTTTTCATTTTATAGGGCTATTTTGCTTATTTTAGGCATAAATTGCTAGTGCTCCCTACTGGCACAGGCAAGACCGTAGTGTTTTCAAAAGTAGTGGAAGAAGAAGTGAGAAAGGGTGAAAAAGCACTCATTCTTGCGCATAGAGGCGAATTATTAGACCAAGCATCAGATAAGCTTTACCAAACCACTGGATTGACTACGTCGCTTGAAAAGGCAGAGTCAACAAGCATTGGCAGCTGTGAAAGGGTGACTGTTGCATCGGTTCAGACATTGTCTCAGGAAGCAAGGCTTAAGAAGTTCAAAAAAGACGACTTTGGCGTAATCGTGGTTGACGAGGCTCATCACGCAATGAGCGAAACATATCAAAGAGTTCTTAAGTATTTTGATTCGGCGAAAGTACTGGGCGTCACTGCAACGCCAGACAGAGCAGACCAAAAGAATCTAGGCCAGTTCTTCGATTCGAAAGCATACGAATACACGCTTCATCAAGCAGTTAAGGAAGGCTACCTATGCCCAGTGAAGGCGCAGATGATCCCTCTTGAATTGGATATTAGGAACGTCGGTCTCTCCAATGGCGATTATGCCGTAGGCGAGATTGGGAGCTCACTTGAGCCATACCTTAATCAAATAGCTCTTGAGATGCTTAATTATAGGGAGCCTCGAAGGAAGTGCGACAAAAAGAAAAAGAAAAGGCCTAGGGATCGATGGGAGAACAATCAAAAGATGAATAAATATTTTAGAGGCTTTTGGGATCAATTATCTTCTTCAACCTTACGTGGCCAACGCATCTAATGAATCATTAAATCACCGAAACTTTATTTCATGGATGCAGGTTTGTGTACCGGCTTTTATAAATGGCCAAACAGCGAAACCTTCAAGCCTGTGCCATGAGCGGAGCCTTCTTTGAAACATAGGTAATAGACCGGATTAGTCATTGACGCTCGTGACAAGCTTAGACTTATCAACGAAAAAGCTTTTATGATGCCAGTGAGTTTGATAAGAGCGTAACTTAGAAGCGATTCTCTGTCCAAACCTGCAATCGATTGTCATTTTGGTCGCACACTAAAATCGCAAAACGATCCTGTCATCCAATTTACAAGACACCTTGGATGTCATATGCAAAAAGCACGCACGCAATATCCATAAAAGGGAAACCGTATTTAAGGCTCAATAAGCATAAGTCTACTTATGAAAGAATAGGTTACAACTGCGATCAATCCTTTCGATCAAAAAGCAATTATCGTACGAAGAACCCGCGCGGCTAAGGTAAACAGCTATTTAAAAAAGAGGAAAATAAAATGGAAAAATCGGTCCTTCAGGGGTTGCTGTTATTTTTAACCAACCATTGCCCCCTGAAGAGCCATGAAAAACTAGAATTTTAAAAACGGTAAGAAACTCTTAGACAGCTGCAGCTGCACCTAATAAAATGACGTAAACAACGACTAAGACTATCACAGAGAAAGCTAGGGCAATCGAGGACATAATAATGCCCGCCAGCGATTTGCCGTCTTTGTTTTTCACTCTGCCGATGATGCCGAAAATCAATCCGAGCACAGCCAACGGCAAGGCTAGATAGTCTAGCCAAAACATGAATACCCAAGCCGGCAAAGCGATCGCGCTAAAGACAAGCGCGATAATCGACAGCACCAGCGAAGCGACGCCAAACCCCTCATGCTTTTTTACTTCTTGTTCCACTTTGTTCTCCTTTCCGAACATTAAATAATAACGTAGATATTTTACCCCCCCCGGCATTTGTCAAGACCTTTACGCAAATTTATTTTAGGTTTCATCGATAACCTCCCAGTATCCACCTTTGTCTGGACCTCGATGCTTGATTATTCTTTTTTCTTGCAATTTGTACATTTCTATAATTGAAAATTCTACAAAATATTACTCAAAAGATGGTGAAGTCTATGAAAGAAATGATGATGTTGACAATAAAAAATAATAGGAAATCGCTGTCGATTAATAGTTAGTGGTAATCTAAATCCATATATTATTAAAAACATTAATTACATCGATATTAATTAATACTTTCCCAACCAAT
>FR878801.1:0-48876 GCA_000434395.1 Clostridium sp. CAG:568
TGTTTGTGGGGAAAAATATATAAATTTCTTCTATACTTAATATTTGTTATTGGTTAATTTTCAATAATTTGCTTAGATTGAATTATTTTTATATAATATTATGCCTTTTTAAAGGAGGTATATGAGAAAACTAATTAAGAAAAGCCAATTAAAAGATGATGCTAGATTGCTTTCAAATAAAATAGTCGATTCGATTGAAACTTGCGCTGGCGTTATTGGCTTTTCTCCTAGTTCATCCTTTAAAAGGATTCTTGGTTCATTTGTCATTAATGTATTTGATGGTGGATTGAATCTTCGTTATTATTACGATGGTAGGGTTATTATCTTATGTCATTTGATTATATCCTATCCAGTTTCTTTAAAAGCAGTTGGTGAAGTTGTGACTCAAAATATTAAATATTGGGTTAACTATTATGGCTTTGATTTGAAATCTCTTAATGTTGTTATTGAATCGATGGATTGATTAAACTATTTGTGGGGTAAAAAACAATATGGTTAAACTTGATGGAATTTTGTTAAAACAAATGATTATATCTGGATCTAATAATATCTTTAATTCTTATCCAGATATAGATGCTTTGAATGTCTTCCCAGTACCTGATGGTGACACTGGAACTAATATGAATTTGACTATGAGTTCTGGTGCTAAAGAAGTATCTACTACTGATGATAGCAATATATATAATGTTGCTAAAGCATTCAGCCGTGGATTGCTCTTAGGAGCTAGAGGAAACTCTGGAGTTATCTTATCTCAAATCTTCCGTGGATTTGCAGAAGGTTTAAAAGGTAAGGAAGAGGCTGATGCCGTCGATATTGCAGAAGCGTTCATGGTGGGTAAGGAAGTTGCTTACAAGGCAGTTATGAAGCCTGTTGAAGGAACAATGCTTACTGTTGAAAGAGAAGCTGCCATGGTCCTTTATGAAAAAGCTGAAAGAGGCATGCCAATCGATGAAGCAATCGATATATTTTTATCCGAAGCTGAAGCTTCTTTGAAGAGAACACCTAATCTTTTACCTGTATTAAAGGAAGTTGGTGTTGTTGATAGTGGTGGAGCAGGTTTTTGCAAAGTTATAGAAGGATTCTCCAAGGCATTGCACAATGAAATTGTTCAAAGAAATATGCCTGATGTTGTTTCTACCCCTGTCAGTGAAAACAAAGAAGAATTTAATGCCTCAAATCCTGTTCAAGCCAAACTTGAGCATAAGGACTTTGGATATTGTACTGAATTTATTCTTCAACTTCCTGAAAATCCTCAAGAGATTGGAAAACATAAGTTTGATGAACATCGTTTCCGTTCTGTTTTGAATAATTATGGTAATTCAATAGTAGCTGTAAGAGATGATGATTTGGTCAAAGTACATATTCACGCAAAGAAACCTGGAACAGTATTTAATTACGCTCAGCAATTTGGTGAATTTATTAAACTTAAAGTTGAATCCATGACTCAACAACATGAGCACATTATTGATTTGGCTAAAGAAGGAAAAGCAACTGCTCCTAAGCAAGAATATGAGGACAAGCCTGTTGAAGCAAATGACACTACACCTTTGAAAGAGTATGCTTCCGTCGCTGTCTGTGCCGGTGATGGAATTGCTGAATTGTTCCACACAGGAATTGGTGTAGATGGAATTGTCACTGGTGGTCAAACCATGAACCCATCTACCGCTGATATTACTGATGCTGTTTTAAAAGTTCATGCAAAGAATGTCTTTGTATATCCTAACAATGGAAATATTGTAATGGCTGCTTCTAGTGCGGCTGATATCCTTGCTCCTAAGGGTATAAATGTAATAGTAGTTCCTACTAAGACAATTCCTGAAGGAATGATTGCGGCTATGATGTTCAATCCTTCCGTAAGTCCTGAATCTAATAAGACAGAGATGCTTGAAGCTATTTCTCAAGTTAAATCCGGAGAGGTTACTTACGCAGTGAGAGATACTACAATTGGTGGTGTTTCTGTCAAGAAGAATCAATTTATGGGAATGCATGGAAAATCCATAGCGGCTGTAGGTGATGACAAAATTGATGCACTCAACAAATTATTGGAATCTATGATGGATGATAATTCATCAATCATCACTGTTCTTTGTGGTGAAGATATCGATGAAGCAACACGTGGTTCAATCGAAGCTGATCTTCAAAAGAAATATGGAAGTCGAGCTGATATCGATGTTAAATATGGTGGTCAACCTGTCTATTCCTTCATCGTATCTGTAGAAGATTAATTTATTTAAACTCGGATTGAGTCCGAGTTTTTTTGTATTATTTTTTTGAAATAGATTTGAAATATGTTAAATTATTAAAAAGAGGGTTTGGTATATGGCAAAGATAGATAATGAATTAGTCGACAAAATGAAACTTATGATAGGAGAGGATGATTCAATTCTTGTGGATGGTTCAGCCTTGATGGTAGAAGGAAGTATTGAATTCTTTAAGAACTTAATTACTGTGATGCCGAAGTTCAAAGATAAGACTTTGATAATTCCTATCGAAGGAGTAAATGCTGTCAATAAAGCTTTACAAGGCAGATTTAAAGCTAAGAAGGCAATGGCTAGTGATGTTATAAAAGAATGGCTTCAGGATGCAATTGTTTATTCTCAAAAGCCTAAATCAAATTTGATATTTGTCGGTGAATCTACCGGTGCTTTTAGTGAGAAGACAGTTCTTAATCAAGTATCTTTCCTATGTGGAAATCACAATGTATTGCTTATTACTCAAGATCAAAAAATGACAATTCAGGCTAGAAAATTAAGAGAAAAATTAAAATTAAAAGATAAAAAATTGCATTGCTGTAAAATCATGCCTGATGGTAGACTTGGCTTATATAGATTTGCTAACGACGAGAAAAATGAATAAAATATAAGACGTGAATAAATTTGAATTATTAGAAAAACTTCAAGTTTCATCCGATATTGAAATTTTGGAGAAATTACCTAGCCGTTATATCGATTTATCACCGCTCAGCGATGATATTTTTTTGGGTGATGGAAGGATGATTAGAGGCTGTTATCAAATCTATGAGGTAAAGACTAATAGAGCTCATGGAATCATTAGATTTGGTGCAAAGAACAGTGTGAATGGAATCTGTCATTCTTTTATTATTTATAATCAGATGTTTTATTTGAATAGAATTGCTACAGGAAAGACTTTATTTATTGTCGGCAGATATTCTGCTAGATTCAAATCTATAGTTGTCAGTGCTGTATATGAGTTATCTTCATGGTTTGTTCAATCAGAAATAAAGCCATTCTATCGTTTGCCTGGTGGAATTGGTCAATCTTATTTTATGAATGTCATAGATAATATATTGCATTCATCATTAATGCAGTATATAGGTAACAATGTTCCTGATGAGTTTGTTAAGAAATACAGATTGATTCCTAGACGTCAAGCTTTTAAAATTGTGCACCAACCCGATGGTAAAAAACAGCTTCAAGAAGGATTGAGAACATTTAAATATGAAGAAGCTTTGGCTTATTGTATGAAGATGGAAGTCAATAAGAGGCTTAGATCGATTTATAAGAAAGGTGCTCATTTATCGATAGATAGGAATAAGATGAATGCTTTGGTTAAGAAGCTTCCATTTTCTTTGACCAAAGATCAAATTCAATGCACTAAAGAGATAATGGATGATATGGATTCATCTAATGTTATGTTTAGAATATTACAAGGCGATGTCGGAACAGGAAAAACTGCCGTAGCTTTATTGAGTCTTTTTGCAAATACGATTAGAGGTGGGCAGGGTGTCTTGTTTGCACCTACGACTTCCCTAGCTATCCAACATTACAAAAACGCCTTATCTTTTTATTCTGGATTTAATGTTAAAGTTGGGTTATTAATCTCTAATATGAAGCAATCTCAAAAGAAGAAATTATTGGAAGAATTAGCTTGTGGAGATATAGATGTGTTGATTTCCACACAGGCCGGAATTGAAAAGGGTGTTACATTTAAAAAATTAACTTTATCAATCATTGATGAGCAGCAGCAATTCGGTGTCGATCAAAGAATGACCATGATGAAAAAAGGTGATTATGTCGATACTTTGATGATGTCTGCTACTCCTATTCCTCGAACTATGTCTAGAATCGTATTTGGCGATCTCGATATATCAGAATTAAAAGAATTTCCTAAAGGAATAACAAGACATGTGGATACTAAGGTTGTGAATAGCCAAAGCCAACTTATTTCCAAAGCTATAAATAGGGCTTTGGAAATAAAAAGACAAGTCTTTGTAGTAGTCCCTAGAATTGATGGTGATGAAGAAGATGAATCGAATAAATTATCAGCTAAAGAAGTATATGATGATTATGTGAAGGAATATGGTGAAGATAAAGTTCAACTGCTACATGGGCGAATGAAGAAGGATGATCAAAATGAAGTATTGAACAAGTTTAGAAATAATGAAAAACCTATATTGATTTCAACATCGATAATAGAAGTCGGGGTTGATGTACAGGAAGCTTGTCTAATGATAATTTATTCGGCAAATTATTTTGGATTATCAGCATTGCACCAATTGCGTGGAAGAGTCGGAAGAAATGGAAAGAATGGTCTCACTTTATTGGTCTATGATGGAGATGATGATCAAGCGATAGATAAATTGAATTATTTAGCTACGCATACAGATGGATTTGATATCAGCCAATACGATTTGAAGAGCAGAGGCGCTGGTGATTGGGCAGGTACTGATCAATCCGGACATGATGGTTTATCAGTAATCAATTTTGACAAGGATAGGAAAATATTCGAATGTGCTATGGAAGATGCTAAGGAAATATTAGATAATGCCAATTCGAATGAAGGATTTAATTTGTATAAGAAGAAAATAATACATGACGAGAACTTAGAAAAGATACTAGTCTAATAATGATTGCTGATAATAGAAGGCTAAAGCGATAGTTTTAGCGTCTGTAATTCTTCCATCCAAACACATTTTTATGAACTCTTTTGAATCTACAGTTATCAATTCAATGAATTCATCCTCATCCCTATGGATGTTTCCTTCTTTTAAATTCTTTGCAATGAAAAGTGTTATATCTTCAGTCGAATACGCACAGGCTGGATAGATTTCTCCTACTTTAATCAATTTAGATGCTTTAAGACCAGTCTCTTCTTCTAATTCTCTTTTAGCTGTGTCTTCTATGCTTTCACCATCATTTGCTTTTCCTGCCGGTACTTCAATGTATTCTTTGCTAATAGGATATCTATATTGTTTTTCTAAGATGATTTTTCCTTGATCTGTGATAGGTAGAATAGCAGCGGCTTTGCAATGAATAACGTATTCTCTAGTGGTTTTGTCATTGTTTGGACAGAGAACTTCATCTTTGTATACTTTTAATAGTTTTCCATCAAATACTTTTGTGGATTTAATTTTTTCTTCTTTTAAGTTCATAATATGGTCTTGCTTCCTCATTTAAAGATTATAACCTTATTCTCATTCCTGAGTATTTGATATACTAAATACTGCTTGAAGGAGGTAGTTATAAATATGAAGATTGCAGTGGATATGATGGGTTCAGACCTCGGCCCAGTCGAATTATCAAGTGGAGTTAAAACTTTTCTAGATAAAAAACAAGATGTGAATTTAGTGTTGTTTGGAGATGCTTCAAAGTTAGAAGATTTCAAAGATAATCCCCGTGTAGAAATTGTTAACACTACTGAAATTGTTCCGATGGAAGTATCTCCTTTGGAATTTTTGAGAATGAAAGATTCTTCTATGATTCAAGCTTTGAAAAGAGCTAATATGGATCAAGAAATCGAAGGTGTTGTATCAGCTGGGTCAACCGGTGGATTCGTCACAGGTGCCACATTGATTCTTAAAAATATTCCGGGTGTTCCCAGAGCTGGATTGACTGGTCCTTTCCCAACTAAAGTAAAAGGAAAGAGAACTGTTGTTTTGGATATTGGTGCCTCTAACCATAACACTGGAGAGGAATTGGTTTGTTTTGCTAAACTCGGATATTTATATTCAAAACTAATTTTAGAAAATGAAAATCCTAGTGTCTATTTGCTCTCAAACGGAGTAGAAAAAGGAAAAGGTTTGGAGGAGACTACTAAAGCTGACGAGTTGCTCACCAATATGAACTTCCATGGCTATATGGGAAGATGTGAAGCAAGAGAAGTGTTGGATGGTGAACACGATGTCATAGTCACTACTGGATATCCTGGAAACATTTTGCTCAAGACTATTGAAGGAACAGCAAAGATGATGGGTTCTTTGTTGAAACAAGCATTTAAAAAGAATTTATCTACTAAGATGGGATATCTTTTAGCAAAAAGTGGAATCCAAGATATGATGAAGACTATGGATTCTAAAGAATTAGGTGGAGCCATGTTATTAGGTGTTAATAAAGTTGCAGTGAAAGCTCATGGCAATTCTAACGGATATGCTTTCTATAATGCTTTAAATGTGGCATATAAGATGATTTCATCTGGTCTTATTCCTGCAATTAAAAAGGAGATGGAAGATGAAAGATAAGCCTACGTTAGATACGACGACTCCTCTTCCTGAAAATCAGTCTCCAATCGATGGTTCTTTTCCGGAACAAAAGCCTAGAAAATTCGACACTTTGCGCGAATTGATTCTTTCATTGGTTCCCGAGGCTAAGAGGATGAAATTATATGAAGAAGCTTTTACCCATTCTTCGTATTCAAACGAGCATCGCGATAGTTCAAGTTATGAAAGATTGGAATTTTTAGGGGATGGTGTTTTAGATTTAGTTGTTGGTGATCTTGTTTTTAGAGCACATAAGAAATATACACCAGGCAAATTATCTAAATTAAGATCTTCTATTGTCGAAGGAAGAAATCTTACAGAGATTGCAATAAAGCTTGGATTTGCTCCATATGTAAAATTTTCCAATGGAGAGAAGAAAAATGCCCAGTATCATGGACATATCTTTGAGGATGTCTTCGAGTCATTTATCGGTGCTATGTATTTGGACTTAGGGTATGACTATGCCTATGAATTTATTTCAAAGACAATGGCTGAGTATGTGAGTGGAGCAGAAACAGCGGGTGAAAGAGATTGGAAGAGTGATCTCTTGGAAGAAATCCAAAGTGAATTTAAGACTTTGGTTGAATTTGAAATAGTTAAAGAATCAGGAATTAATACTGATAAGACATTTGAAGCAGTTGCAAAAGTCAATGGAGTTATTTTAGGAACTGGAATTGGACATAACAAGAAGCAAGCTGAAACCGAAGCTGCTAAAGAAGCTTTGTTGTCCAGACAAAGGAGCAATTGATTATGGGACTTATAAATTGGTTAAAACAAAAAATATTTCATAAGAAGGATGAAGATAAAAAAGAAGGGAAGCCTGTAGAACCAGTTGAGGAAAATCTCAAATCTGAAGAAGCAAAAGACAAAACTTCAGGTGAAAGTGTTGTCGAAAAGACTTTAGAAGGAAATAAGGTCGACGAGGAACCTATATTTGAAGTTAAAAAAGAGGAAATAAAAGAAGAATCTCTTCAACCGGAAGTAGTAAAAGAAGAACAATCTGTAGAGCAATCAATCGAAGATAAAGTTGAAACTAAGGAAGAACCTGTAGTCGAAGAAAACACATTAGAGGAACCAGTTCAACCTGAGGTTAAAGAAGAACAAAAAATTGAAGAACAGCCAGTTGAAGAAAATAAAGTAGAAGATAATTCATCTATCAAAGATGAAGAAAAACATGAACCTTCCAAGGAAAATAAACAGTCTAGTTTTGAAGAACCTGTAATTCAAAACAATACTGATGGAATTGAGAATAATAATGAATTTGAATATTCAAATCCTTTATTGGATTTGGTATTTGAAGATAAACTTGAAAAGAAAGAATCTAAAGTAGAAGTAAATGATGAGCAACCAATCGAAGACAAAGCTGAAACTAAAGAAGAACCTATAGTCGAGAAAGAATTATCAGATGAACCTGTTCAAGCTGAGATTAAAGAAGAGCAACATGCTGAAGAAAATAAGGCAGAAGAAAAAGAGAATGAAGAAGATGAAGTAATAGAAGAAAAAGAAGAGCAAACAAAAGAGGCTGAGCAAGTCAATTCTACTGATGAACCAGTGATTGAGAAGAAAAATGATGAAGCTACAACCAAAAAAGTTGAAGTTGATCACGAAACTAAGATTTATAATTTGGGTTTAGCTAAATCTCGTGAAGGGTTTGGTGCAAGATTGAATTCTATCGCAAACAAATATAAAGAAGCTAATAGCGACTATTTCGATGAATTGGAACGTTGCTTAATTGAGGCTGATGTCGGTGTTAATTTGACGATGTCAGTTTTAGATGAAACTGAAAAGATGGCAGCTTCTCAACACTTGGATAATCCTAAAGAAATCAATGATTTGTTAGTTGATAATTTGTTTATGAATTACGCTAAATCTGGTGATTCATTCCAAACTGAAATTAAATTTGATCCAGAGAATCCAACTGTTCTTTTAATGGTTGGTGTCAATGGAACAGGAAAGACTACAACAATTGCAAAATTAGCAAAGCATTATAAAGAACTTGGAAAGAAAGTTTTGCTGGTAGCTGCTGATACTTTCCGTGCTGGAGCAGTCCAACAATTATCTATTTGGGCTAATAGAATAGGTGTAGATATTTTTGAAAGAGGACAAGGTGCTGACCCCGCATCTGTTTGTTTTGATGCTATTAAGAAAGCAATCAATGATAAATATGATTTGGTGATGGTTGATACAGCCGGAAGACTTCATACTAAGGATTATTTGATGGCGGAGCTAGGAAAGGTAAACAGAGTCATTAAGAAGGTCCTTCCTGTGGCACCTCAAGAGATTTGGCTTGCTTTGGATGCAAACACTGGACAAAATGGAGTTCAACAAGCTAAAGTTTTTAAAGAAGTGACTCCTTTGACTGGTGTTGTAATAACCAAGATGGATGGCACATCTAAAGGTGGAATCATCTTAGCAATTCGTGATCAACTCGGTGTACCTGTTAGATTTATTGGATTAGGTGAACATGAGGATGATCTTCGTGAATTCGATTTGGATAGATACCTCTATGCCTTGTTAGTCGGGGAAGATGAGAATTTCGAGGAATAGATATGGAGTCGCTTGAAAACAATACATTGATAGCAACTCTATTATCCATTTATGGGAATCTTTTAGGAAAGGCTGAACTTAGAAGAGCAGAGAAACATTATTTTGATGATTTATCTATTGCAGAGATTGCACAAAATGAAAATACATCTAGAAATGCAGTATATTTATCTTTGAAATCAGCCAAGAAAAAGCTCGAATATTTTGATAAAGTATTAAACCTAAGAGAAAAAGAGAATAAGACTATTGAACTACTTGATAGAATAGACGAGATTGATGAAACTGGAAAGACTAAAGACTCTATAAATGAAATAAGGAGGATATGGACACATGGCATTTGAAAACTTAACTGATAAGCTATCGGGAATATTCAAAAAGTTAAAAGGTCAAGCGACATTAACTGAGAAGAATATGGACGATGCATTTAAAGAAGTGCGTATCGCCTTGCTCGATGCTGATGTAAACTATGACGTTGTCAATCAATTCATGGATGAGGTCAAGAGTGAAGCTATAGGTCAAAAGGTTTTGACTAAGCTGTCTCCTGGGCAACAGCTTATCAAGATTGTTCATGATAAGCTCGAAGCATTACTCGGTGGCGGTGACAACGATGTCACATTTAATTCTGGAAAACCTACAGTCATAATGATGGTAGGTCTTCAAGGAACAGGTAAAACTACAACAGCTGGAAAGTTAGCAAATCTATATAAGACAAAGATGAAGAAGAAAGTTCTTCTCTGCGCCGATGATACGCAACGTCCTGCCGCTATAGACCAGTTGAAGACTTTAGCTGATTCAATTGAAGTAGACTGCTATATCGATAGAATAGGAACAAAGCCTCCTTTGATTGCTAAGGCAGCTTTTGATAAAGCTAGAAATGAGAAATATGATGTTTTGATTATCGATACAGCTGGTCGTCTTCAAATCGATGAACCTTTAATGGATGAACTTAAAGAAATTCAAAAGATAATACCTGTAGATGAAACTTTGCTTTTGGTAGATGCTATGTCGGGTCAAGATGCCGTCAATGTCGCTACAACCTTTAATAAAGAAATTCCATTGACTGGTTTGGTCATGTCTAAACTCGATGGTGATGCTAGAGGTGGTGCTGCTCTCTCCATTAGAAAAATGACAGGAGTTCCTATCAAATATGCTGGTGTTGGAGAAAAGATAGAAGATTTAGAGAATTTCCACCCTGATAGAATGGCGGATAGAATTCTTGGAATGGGTGATGTTCTGACTTTGATTGAAGATATTCAAGCAAAGATAGATGAGAAACAAACAGAGAAGACTTCCAGACGTTTGATGAATGGTCAATTTGATTTGAATGATCTATTGTCTGTTATGAAACAAATGAAGAAGTTAGGCTCTCTTTCCAAAATTTTAGGAATGATTCCTGGAATGCCTAAAATATCACAAGAACAAATGGATTTCATTCAAACCGAATTGAGAAATTATGAAATCATTATCAATTCCATGACTCCTCAAGAAAGAAAGAAGCCTGAAATTATTAAAGCTTCTAGAAAATCTAGAATTGTAAAAGGCTGTGGATTATCCAATCAAGAAATAAATAGATTGCTAAATAGATATGACGCTATGAAGAAACAACTTCCTCAGATGAAAGGCATCATGCAAATGGGCCAGATGGCGAAGATGTTCAATCAAAATCCATCAGGAAGATAAACGATGATTAGCTAGAAAACATCTTTGTTTTCTAGTTTTTTTATAAATAAACCTTGATATTTTAAGTCAATAGTGATATTTTCATTAAGCTTAAAAGAAAGGTGGTGATTACTTTGCCAAAGACAGTAGTAAGAGATGGCGAATCATTCGATGATGCAATGCGTCGCTTCAAGCGTAACGTCAACAAAGCTGGCGTCCTCGCAGATTACAAGCGTCATACAGCTTATCTCAAGAAGGCTCTTCGTCGTAAGATGAAGTCCCAACAGGCTCGCCGTCGTCACTAATCGCGGCTACCACCTAACCTCTAGTCATTGAACTAGAGGTTTTTATTTTAAAAAACACATCTTTCGATGTGTCATTTATTAGATTCTATTTTAATTTCTTTAAGAATCAGCAATTCTTCTTTGGTGAATTTTCTATGTGCTAACAAATCAGGTCTTTTTTCCAAAGTTAACTTAAGAGCCTGTTTAAGTCTCCATTTTCTTACTTTATCGTGATCACCATCGAATAAAATCTCAGGAATTTCTTTTCCATCATAGACTTTTGGATACGTGTACTGAGGATACTCTAAAAGTCCATCGCTGAAGCTTTCTTCTTCTGTTGATAACTCTGTTATCGCTCCTGGCAAAAGTCTCGTTATCGAATCAGATAAGACTAAAGATCCAATCTCTCCACCGGTCAAAATATAATCGCCTATTGAGATTTGCTCATCCACATAATCTTCAAATCTAGAATCAATTCCTTCATAATGACCGCAAACAATTGTTATATCATCGTTGGATTTAGATAATCTGATAGCATCTTTTTGTGTATATGTATGTCCTTTTGGTGACATCAAAATTTTATGTGTGCTCATAAGATTGTTTTTGTTTAGACAATCCATCAAAGGCTCTAGTCTCATTATGAGACCAGCTCCTCCTCCTGTGGGCCTATCGTCGACTCTATGATTCTTATCTAAGGAATAATCTCTTATATTTATAATCTTAAAATTAACAGCATTTTTTGATATAGCTCTTTTGATGATAGAAGAGTCCAAAAATCCATCGAAGAATGATGGGAATAGGGTCAATATTGTGATTGTCTTCATTTAAGAGCCTCTTCACCTAATTCAGTCAATTCGACTTTACCAGGTGTTAAGCTAGGCATCTTACAGAACACGTCAGTTAAAAGAGGCATATAACGAGAGGTGGTATCAGACATGGTGATTACGAAGTAATCTCTAGTATTGATTTTTACTACATCCTTCACTGTTCCTACTTTTTCGCCTTTAGTATTTATGACATCTCTCCCAATTAATTCATCGATGTAAATTGTTCCCGGTAAGGCTTCGACATCAGCATAAATATCTTGATGAATAAATTGAAGTGAATCGTTGATGTCTTCAAATCCTTCGATAGAAACTATAGCTGTACGAAGACCGGGTTTGATTCTACATTCGGTGATTTTGTATTCTTTTCCCTTAATTTCAATTGAATTTCCTTCTTTGAATCTGATTTCAGGACAGTCTGTGAATAAGACAACTTTTAAAGCCCCTCTCAATCCGAATGTGTTGACTACTTGTCCAATTAATTTACGTGCCATATTTTAAACTCCTCAATGTTGATTATTATAATATGAATAACTTTTATAATACATAAGAAAAGCCACCTTTCGGTGGCAACCCTCGGAGATATAGCTCTTATTTGCTCCTGGAATTGGTATCAAATTTCAATGATATCTTTTTTCTTTGGGCTTTTGGAGAGACGTTGACGATAGCTCTTAATGAGTTTGATATTGCGCCGTCCCTACCGATGAGTTTTCCTATGTCACCGTTGTCACAAAGAATCAAATAAGACTGTGATTTCCTTTCATCTTGTGTCAATGTCACAGAGATGCTTTCGGGATGAGATACAAGAGGAATGCATAGCTTCTTTATATCTTCAGATAAATCAATCTTTTCTTCTTCCATGCTTTCCTCCTTTCAAGAAGCTAATTACTTAGTTTTCTTGGCTTCAGCTTTTTGAGCCAAGAACTTTGCATAGACACCTTGCTTCTTCAAAAGTGTCTTTACAGAATCGGAAGGGATAGCTCCACGGAGCAACCACTTGATAGCGAGCTCTTCGTTGACGACCAATTGAGAGTTCTTTCTCTCGAGAGGATCATAATGTCCGAGATCGTCCAAAAATTCAGCGTGAGGTGTACGTCTTGAATCGGAAACAACAATACGATAATAGGGTGAGTTACGACGTCCTATACGTGCAAGTCTAATTTTGACCATAAGATAAGTTCTCCTTAAATGCTGCATTACTATAGTCTTATCTTTAATCTCTGTCAAGTGTTTTTGCTTTACAGCATAAAAATATTTTTTGGGTTTTGCTTTGCTTTGACTTTTTGTTCTTGTTGAAATTAACTGTTGTCTTTAAAATAGCTTTGAAAGTTGAGATTGTGTAAAATGGAAAAACAAGAAAGAGAGCCTGTTTGGGTACCTATTCATAAATTGCTGGGGAAAGTTCCAGGTGGAAGAATTATAATTCCTTTGATCATAGGTTCTATCATAGTTACTATTTGTGATGCATGTGGAGTTAAAGATCCTTGGGGACAAGTCGGCTCACCATCACTCTATCTTTTCTCATCTAAAGGTATAACTATTGTTTTAGGTTTTATGTTGTTCTTTACTGGAACACAAATCGATGTTAGAAAGATGAAGTCGATGTTAGGAAGAGGATTCCCGTTACTCGTTCTTAGACTAGGAATAGCTTATGGACTGTCGTATCTTTTCTTCTTCCTTACTAAAGATTATGACTTTATGTGGATTGGAATATCATTCGTAACATTTACATCTTGTCTTACATCTACGAATGCTGGAATGTTTATGGGTTTAGTAAATCCATATGGTGATGATGCTGATTATTCATATTTTGGATTGCTGTTGTTGACTGCTCTTCCAGCATTCCCAATGCTTTTGATTCAAGGAAGCACAAGTGGTGGAATTGATTATATGTCTATGATTTCAATTCTTCTTCCTATTTTGTTTGGAATGTTACTTGGAAATTTAGATCCAAGTATTAGAAAAGTATTCAAACACGGAAACGATGTCGTTATTCCATTTTTGGGATTCCAATTTGGATCTGCTATCAAGCTTGGAACAGCTGTTCAAATGATTCCTCAAGGATTGTTTTTAATCGTTTGTTGGTACATATTGGGTGTTCTTCCCAGCATGTTGATGGAAAGATATGTTTTGAAGAGACCAGGCTATATCTCTATGGGCTGCTCTGCCATGGCAGGTGTTGCATTATCTATTCCTGAACTTGTTTATGAAAGAAATATATTCCCTAACTTTGACTCAGTAGCATTAGACAATTCTTTAGCTTCATTAGCTTTGGTTTTGGTTGTAACTTCTATTCTTTGTCCTATTCTTACAGAAAATAACAATAAGTATTATTACAAACATCATAAGGAAGTTTGTGAAAATAAATTTCCAAGTTTGTCTGACTATGTGGAGAAAATGCTCGATAGAGATATGATGAACTCAGAAATGAAGAGAATTAAGAAAGCTAAGAAATATTTGGCAATGTCAGATTATTCATTACTTTCTAAAGAGCAAAAGAAAGAATATAAAAACAATTTAAAGAAAGAACGTGTTGAATCTAGAAAAAAGACTAAAGAACTTCTTCTTTCCATGCCTAAAAAACAACGCTCTATATTCGTTAGACAAAGAAAGTTAGACAAAGAAGATGAACAGCTTTTTGAAGAAGAAGTTTACGCTTTTATGGCTAAGAAAAAAAATCAGTGTCTTACAATGACTGGTTTGTTGGAAGGTGAAGCTTTAATAGAGGCTTATGATAAGAATCCTTTGTTAGATAGTGAAAGAAAGAATTTAGTAAAGAGATTGAAGAAAGAAAATTCGCAATTGACTTTGATTTCTTATTCGAAACGTGAACTAGCTATTAGAGCTGTAGAATCTTACGATATAGCAAAAACCGAATATATAGAAAAATAATATTAAATCTTGAACAAATGAGTGAAAAAGTGGAGAGAGTAGGCATTTGCCCTTTCTCTACCCTTTTAAACTCGACAAAAAAGAAGTAGAATACAAGCGATTTTTGGAGGTGGCATATTATGAACGCATATCAATTTTCTACAATGAATGCCTTGATGTTGGGGCATTATGAATCAGCAGAAAAGGTAAAAGATGCCTTGGAGCATGGCTTAGTTGGAATTGGTACCTATGAAGGGCTCAATGGTGAAGCGATAATAATTGATGGATGTGCATATAATGGCCTTCCTGGTGGTGAAATTAAGCAGATGGATGTCGAGACTGGAATGGCTTTTGGAATTGTAGCTCCAGTACAAATGATGGGAACAGTTTTTCAACAAAAATCTGTTTTGAATTTAGTAAGCCTTAAAGAGAGAGCTGATGAAGTTCGTAAAGCTGAATGTAAGTCTGATAATTTTATTTGTTTTGCCAGAATTGATGGTGTTTTTGATAGTGTCACTGTTCGTTCTTGTAATCAGCAAAATGAGCCTTATGCTCCGATGTATGAAGTTGCAAAAAGCCAAGTCGAAACAACTAAAAATGATGTCGAAGGAACACTTATAGGATTTTGGTTTCCTAAGTATATGGAGTCTATCAATCTACCAGGATGGCATTTCCACTTCATTTCTGCTGATAGAAAGACATTTGGTGGTCATTGCTTAGAATGTTCCCTTAAGAGTGGATTGATCGGTGGAAAAAAGATAACTGGTCTCGATTTAAGGTTGCCTGAGGATTCTTCTTTTGAAAAGATGGATTTCAATCAAGACTTAAGAGAAAAGATTGCTTCGGTAGAAGGAAAAAGCCAAAAACAAAAATAAGAATATGAGTAAAAAATGCTGATTGCGAAGATCAGCATTTTTTGATTGAAATATAAATTCTTTTGAAATAAAAAATCCGAGGAATAATCCTCGGATAATTTGCTCTGAGATTACTTGGTCTCAGGTGCGGGTTCAGCTTTAGCTTCTGCAGGAGCTTCTGCTTTAGCAGCAGCTTCCTCAGCAGCCTTCTTTTCAGCCTCAGCCTTAGCAGCAGCTTCTTCAGCGGCCTTCTTAGAGATGGCACGTTGTTCTTCAAGAGCTTTCTTTTGCTCTTCGCCCATAAGAATCTGCTTGATTCTTGCACCTTTTCCGTGACGATTACGTAAGTAGTAAAGCTTCTTACGTCTCACCTTACCATGCTTGGCGACTTCGATGAAGACGACATCAGGTGAGTTGAGGAGAAAGGTACGCTCGACTCCGACTCCTGCGGATTCCTTACGAACTTTGAACGTCTTGGAGACACCTGCACCACGAATTGAGATGCAGACACCTTCGAAAACCTGTTGACGTTCCTTGTTGTTCTCACGAATTTTCACGGAGACACGGATAGTGTCACCAGTGTTGAAGTGGGGAAGATCCGGACGAATCTGAGTGGCTGTGATCTGTTGAACTAATTGTTTGTTCATGATCATTACCTCCTAGTAATGTCGCTGCCTTTTGGATGGGTTCACAGGGATTCTTAATCGCACCTGGCGGAGCCAGACAGCATGCGAAAGATATACTCTCGCGGAGAAAGAATATACTACATATTAGACCTAAAAAGCAAATGTTTTTTTCCGAATAAGAGAAATTAGCGTGTAAAAGAAAAAAACTGATGAGCAAGAGGCCCATCAGTCAATCTTATCTCAAATAGTTCTCCCTAATAATTTTTATATCTTCCTCAGTGGTGCTTAATATTTGTTTGCAATAACCTATGATTCCACCATAAACTTCATCTATGGTGTCTAATGCTGATTTGAGCCAACACTCTCTTACTCCTGTAATTGCAACTAATCCTTCGAGAAGATTCTTATTAGAAAAGTTATTTTCTTCTAGGAATTTTCTTCTTTCATCTGCTTTAGCTTTGGTGTAAATATTGGTCATCAAATAATCTTTCATAATGTCTTCTCTTTTGACACCGAGAACTTCTAATATTAAAGCGGCCATGAATCCAGTTCTATCTTTTCCGTCCTTGCAATGGAACAAAAGTGAACCCTCTTTATTGTCACGACACAATTCTAAGAATTTCTTTTGACTTTCAATTGCTTCTTTATGAGTAAAGTAAGCGTGATTTGATTTTTGCATCGCTTTGTCGACGTCACCATCATCGCTCATAAAGTATATAAAGTCTATTAGACCATCGAGTCTTCCATCACTCAAATGATATTGAGTATGATGATCTACCATTTGTTTTTGACTATTGTTATGAAGAGATAATCTTATGAATTCACATCCAGGAATCACAACATCAGAATCTCTTTTAATTTCATCTTCACTTCTCAAATCTATATCCCATTTAGGATTGTAGTTATCTACTAAAAAATTGATATCATTTTTAGTTAATTGACTCAAAGAATCTGTTCGTATCAATCTATTGAAAACTATATGTTTTCCTTCAAAACCTTCGTATCCACCTAAATCTCTTGTATTAATAGTTCCTTCTAAATTTATTCTTTTGCTTAGTTCCATTTATTTTCTTTTCCCACCGGTTAGATATTTTAAGATTTGAAGAAAGAAAATACAAATGGGTTAAGAAATAACAAATAGATGAGCTAAAAAGAAAAGGCTGTCTTTTCAGGCTCGATAGAAGTGATATTGTTCAATATTAAATTAGCATCGAGAATTCTTGATTTAACTTCTCTATATTTTCCGTTTACAGAAAATCCCATCTTGAATATTTTTTGTTCTGTAATAAAACTTATAACTTTATTTTTTAATTCCAAGGAGTATTGCATTAAATCCAACATCGATACTCCTACTTTTTGACCTTCTACTTCAAAAACATAGCAAATGTTTTTTAACATGGTAGTAGGATTGAAAGGACCATCATCAATATATTTAAATCTAAAAGAAGTAGAATATTCGTATTCACCAGTTTCAGGGTTCTTTTTTCCTCTCCAGCCTATTTTTTTAACACCATTGTTCGTATTCTTTATCGAATATTTTGTATAAGCCTCACTATCAGATTCTTTCTTACCTAATTTATTTCTAACTATTAAATGCATATTTTCGTTTAAGATGGGGTTCTGGTAGTAGGTGCAAAGAGTTTGGTAGTCATAAGAATAAAATTGATTTCTTACCTCTTTATCTACTTCAATAGAACCTCCAGTTGTTTCTACTAATACGCTTGCTGTTTTTATATCTTGACCCACTGTAGTAATGGATGGATATGAATAAGTGATTGTTAATTTTTCAACAAAGTCTAAAGTGATTGAAGCATTTATTTTCTCGTCGCTTTCTGCATATAAAGTGATTGTGATTTGTTTTAAGAAAGGTTTGTTGCATCCGATTTTTATACTTCCTACTTCATGATTGATAGTTAGAATACTTGAATCAGGAACTTCGCTTTGCCCTGTGTAGTTTATCTTATATAGAACTCTATCAGTAACATCTTCGCCAAATTTATAATTCACAATTTCTTCCCCATATCTATAAAGAGAATCGTTTGCTGCTTTCTTCTGGATTCCAATGATACTTATTCCATTCTCTTCTTTGATTGACGAATCCATCGGAGAGTCATCTTCATTATCTTTTTTTGAAACATTATTGCTAATCCAATGATACTGGTTTTCAGTGACACCTACAACAGTTCCGATTAACGTGAAGCCTAGAACACCTGCTAGAATTCCTTTTGCAAGCTTGCTTTTAAACAATCCTTTTTTCTTCTCATCTTTTTCTCTTTTCATGTTTTAAATCCTTTCTATAGATTTATTAGTGATGCTTACTCATCCCTAATCAAACAATATGTGCTGGTAAAGAAAGAATATGATCAAAATTTTTAATTTCTAACTGATTTCTTTGCTGTTGCTTATATTTCCTAACCTATTTATATAATTACAAAGAAAAAAGCTTGACTATTGAAACTGAAGAGCGTATGATTCTTTTTGCTTAGCGGCTTTTTGCACGCTTTTTGTGACTAAAAGCTGATTAAGCACGTGGGAGACATGAGTCGAACCACGTCACGGAAATTGGAGGAAAACTACCGTGGCAAAGAAAATTATGCGTGCTATGACTATCACAGTCATGGCTGGACAGGCTAGCCCTGCCAAACTCGGTCAGAAATTAGGACCTTTCGGAATCGGTGCTAAGTTCTGCCAAAAGTTCAACGCTGACACCGCTGAACGCAAGGGAGAATTAGTCCCTTGCATCCTCACCATTTATGAGGATCGTACTTTTGATTGTGCTTATAAGACACAACCTGTCACATTCCTTTTGAAGCAAGCTACTAAGCTTGAGAAGGGTGCTGCTACTCACAAGACTGCAGTTGCTCACATCTCTTATGCTGAAATCGAAAGAATTGCTAAGTACAAACTTCCTGACCTCAATGTCAAGGATGAGCAAGCTGCCATCAACTGTGTTCTTGGTACTGCCAAATCCATGGGCATTGCTGTCGACAAGTAAAGGAGATCACTAAAATGGCAAAAAGAGGAAAGAAGTATAACGAAGTCGCTAAGCTCATCGACAGAACTAAGAAGTATTCTGTTGCTGAAGCTGTGGCTTTAGTTAAGAAAACAGCTATCGCCAAGTTCGATAGCACTATCGATGTAAGCTTCAAGCTTCACCTCGATACAAAACAACCTGATCAACAGCTCCGTGGAACTATTGTTTTGCCTAATGGAAATGGTAAGACCAAGAAAATCTTGGCTTTGACCAACACTCAACAGGCTCAGGCTAAGGCAGCTGGTGCTGACTTTGTCGGTGCAGCTGATATGATTGAGAAGATTCAAAAAGAGAATTGGTTTGGTTACGATATCATCGTTGCCACTCCCGACATGATGGGTCAAATTGGACGTCTTGGACGTATCCTCGGACCTAAAGGATTGATGCCTAACCCTAAGACTGGAACAGTCACCATGAACATTGGTTCAGCTATCACTGAAATCAAGAATGGTAAGGTTGCTTATCGTACTGATAAGGATGGTAATATTCAACTCACCTTCGGTAAGGCTAGCTTCACCGAAGAGAAACTTGCTGAAAATCTTCGTGTCGTCATCAATCTCGTTCTCTCAATCCGTCCTTCTTCCGTGAAGGGTGTCTATGTGCAGGGCTGTGCTATCAGCTCCACTATGGGTCCTTCCGTAAGTGTGGACGTCAACGCTCTCTAATCTGAGCGTTCCAACTCTAAATCGGGCATTACAGCATACCGAAGACAGCGACGGCGAGAAAGCTTAATAATGTCGCCTAGGTCATGCACCTAAATTGATAAAAAAGTATGTTGATTGCCATATATTGTCGATACGATTCGATACGTGGATTCAGGAGGTCATGAAAAGTGAATCCTAACACACTTAAAGCTAAGCAAGCTGAGGTCGAGGAATTAAAGACCCGTCTTGCAACCGCCAAATGCACGATCATCCTATCCTATGACGGAATCAATGTTACTAACTTTAACTCTTTGAGAATCAAGCTCAGAGAGTGCAAAGTTGATGACAAGCCTGTCAAGGCCGGTGTCGAAGTCCGCAAGAATACTCTTGTAAGAAGAGCTCTTGAGGCTGAGAACGATACTGAGCTTGAGAAGCTCTTGACTGGTTCCAACGCTTTGATCACTTGTGATGATCCTTTAGCTGCTCTTTCTGTCGTGACTGAGTTTGCTAGCAAGAACAAGAAGAACACAAAGATCAAGGGTGGACTTGTCGAGCATGTATTCCTTAATGAGGAAAAGATGGCAGAACTTGGCAAAGTCGGAAGCAGAAATGGATTATATTCACAATTGCTTTCCGTCCTCGAAGCCGGTATGCGTAATCTTGCTTTGGACATCAAGTCTATTGCCGAGAAGAAGCAGGGTGAAGCTGGAGAAGCTGCAACCCCTGCTGCCTAGTCGAGTCGAAAGCCATAGGAGGGTAATTAATTATTATGGCACTTTCTAAGGATGACATTATCAATGCTCTTGAGAGCATGACCGTTGTCGAGCTCTTCGACTTGGTCAAGGCTATTGAGGAGAAGTTCGGCGTCAAGGCTGCTGCCGCTGTCGCTGCTGCTCCTGCTGCTGGTGCTGCTGCCGCTGAAGGTCCTTCAACCGTCAACGTCACCGTCACTGCTATCGCTGGTTCTAAGGTCGCCGTCATCAAGGCTGTCCAAGGAATCACTGGAAAATCTTTGATGGACTCCAAGAAGCTCATCGATACACTTCCTGCAGTTATCAAGGAAAAGGTTCCTACTGCTGAAGCTGAAGAAATCAAGAAGACTCTTGAAGCTGCATCTGCAACTGTTGAACTCAAGTAGTCCTTCTCTTTCGTTAATTCCACTAAAGTATTAGTCTCCGCCCATTCCTTTTTATAGGGAATGGGTGTTGTGATGTAAAGGGGACAAGTCGGTTTAAGGGGTGTGTAGCGCATGGCACAACCCTTCTATCGACAACCGCACGAACTAAATTGATAGAGAGGACCAAAAATGGCTGAAAATTACAGTGAAAAAGATGAATTAAATCAATCCACTTCTGTCGAAGACATAATTGGAAATTATCCCCGCTTGAATAATGATCGTATTAATTTCTCGAAGGTTTCGGGTGCTTTGGAGTTACCTAATCTTTGTGAAATTCAATTGAATTCTTTCAAGTGGTTTATGGATAAGGGAGTTAGAGAAGTTTTGGAAGACTTCTTCCCTATTGGATCTGTTGATCCTAAGTTGAAGCAAGAAGACAATAGTAGCGATAAGAAAGAAATCAAGCTCGATATCGATCGTACTAAAGTCGATCCTGTTCACTGGGAAGGCGTAAATGTCGAAAATGCATTTACTGCCAAGGAAAAGAATCAAACCTACTCTCGTAAATTGAGTGTAGATATGGTTATAGAGTATCCTTCTGGTGAGAAGATTCAAGAACCAGTATTCTTTGGTGATTATCCGATGATGACCGATTCTGGAACATTCATCGTCAATGGATCTGAGCGTTGTATTGTTTCTCAAATCGTACGTTCACCTGGTGCTTATCTTTCTAAGGAAAGAGATAAGTCCGGCCGCTTTATGTATGGTGGAGATATCATCCCTCAACGCGGAACTTGGATTGAGTTCCTTTCTGATGCAAAGGATACTTTGAGTGTTCGTATCGATAAGCAAAGAAAAGTTTCATCTCTCACATTGATGTGTGCTTTGGGACTTTCCGATAACCAAACTATTTTGGATTTATTCGGAAACGGAAACACTTTGCTCGACAACACTATTCGTAAGAATAAGATGGAAAGAACTGCTGAAGATGATTGTGAAACTACTGCTTGTAGAACAATTTACTCTAAGCTTAGACCTGGTGAGCCTAACCCTGCAGCTGCTTCTATTACATTAATCAAGAATCACTTCTTCGACAAGAAACACTATGATCTCGGTAGAGCTGGTCGTTTCAAGTTGACAAAGAAGTTAGGTATCTATAATCGTTTGGTCGGAAAGACCCTGGCTGAAGATTTGGTCGATAGAGATGGTGTCGTTGAATTCTTCGCTGGACACACACTTTCTTCTGCTGATGTCTTGAAACTTGAGAATGAGAAGTTCTTCGAAAAGAAGATTGTCACCGATAATGATGGTGTCGTCAGCTATGAAAAAGGTGGAATGACCTTCGATGGATCTGATAGCGACAACTTCTTCCATATCTTCCAACAACTTGACAATCACGGATTGATCAATAGAGTTAAAGTCTTCACTGAACTCGGTGAACAAAATGACTTTGGAACTGATGCCGATGATGATAAGCGTTACACTTTGACTCTTACCAAAGATGAGGGTGGATTAACTCAAACTGTTAGAAGCAACCCTTCATACAAATCTAACAAGAATGAGTTTATCGATTCCAATTTCGAAAGTTCAATGCATGCAGACTTTTCCTGGGATACATTTGAGCTTGAGGGAAAAGATGACAAGTCCATCAATGAATTCTTGGCTAACAAGAAGATTGTAACTATCATCGGTACTGATACTCTCTTAAATGAGAACTATGTAACAATCTCTGATATTTTTGCAGTATTCTCTTACTTCCTCGATATCATCGATGGAGTCGGATCTGTAGATGATATTGATAATCTTTCTAACCGTCGTGTAAAATGTGTCGGAGAGTTGCTTCAAAATTATTTCCGTCAAGGACTCTCTCGTATGGAGAAATCCATTCGTGAGCGTATGGGAAAGAAAGATAACAACAACGAAGGCTCTGATGTTTTGAACAAGCCAAGCAATGTCTTGAATATCAAGCCTTTGACTTCTGTTATATCTGAATTCTATAACTCATCTCAATTGTCACAATTCATGGATCAGGTCAATCCTTTGGCTGAGCTTTCTAACAAGCGTCGTCTATCAGCTTTGGGACCTGGTGGTATTTCACGTGATAGAGCTTCCTTTGAGGTTCGTGATATTCACTTCACTCACTACGGAAGAATTTGTCCTATTGAAACTCCTGAAGGACAAAACGTCGGTTTGATCAACAACTTGGCATGTTATGCTAAGATCGATGATCATGGTTTTATAACTACACCTTACCGTAAGGTAGAGCATGGTAAAGTTTTGGAAGATAACAGCAAGACTGTTTATCTCTCAGCTGATCAGGAACAAAATTTGATCATTGCTGAAGCTAATACTGAAACTGATGCTGAAGGAAATATTATCGATGAGTATGTCACTGCTCGTCATAATGGTGATACTATTCGTGTCAACAAAGAAGATGTCGATTATATCGATGTCTCTCCTAAGCAGATTGTTTCAATCGCTGCCGCTTCTATTCCATTCCTTGAAAATGATGATACCAACCGTGCTCAGTTGGCTTGTAACATGCAACGTCAGGCTTTGCCTTTGCTTAGACCTCACGCACCTATTGTCGGAACAGGTATGGAATATAAGATCGCTCACGACTCTGGTGCTGCTGTAATTTCCAAGCAAGACGGAAAAGTTTTATATGCCGATTCTTTGAAAATCATTATTCAAGATAATGAAGGAATCAATCACGAATATAAGCTTCGTAAGTTTGCTAAGGCTAACCAAGCAACTTGTATTAATCAAACTCCTATCGTAAAGATTGGTGATGAGATTAAGGTTGGTCAAATAATTGCTGATGGTCCTGCAATGGACCATGGAGATTTGGCTCTCGGTCAAAACGAAACCATAGCCTTCATGACTTGGCACGGATACGACTATGAGGACGCTGTCGTCATGAACGAACAATGCCGTCGTGATGATGTCTTCACTTCTATTCATATCGATGAATATTCAATCGATCGTAGAAAGACAAAGTTAGGAGATGAGACTTTCACAAGAGATGTACCTAACATTTCTGAAGATCTCAAGGCTCATTTGGATGCTAATGGTATTGTCATTCCTGGAACTGTTGTTTCTGAAGATGATATCTTGGTCGGAAAGAGTACTCCTAAAGGTGAACAACAATTGTCGCCTGAAGAAAAGTTACTTCAATCCATTTTCTCGGACAAGCAGAAAGATGGGAAGGACACTTCTTTGAGAGTACCTCACGGTGGAGCTGGTATTGTTCAATCTGTAAAGGTCTTCAGCCGTAAAAATGGTGATGAGCTTGCACCTAACGTTCTTGAAACTGTAAAGGTATATATCATCCAAAAGAGAAAGATCTCAGAAGGTGATAAGATGTCTGGACGTCATGGTAACAAAGGTGTTATCTCTAAACTCGTACCTCAAGAAGATATGCCTTTCTTGTCCGATGGAACTCCTGTCGATTTGTGTTTGAACCCTTTGGGTGTTCCTTCACGTATGAACATCGGTCAGATTCTCGAAATTCATTTAGGTGATGCTTGTAGAAGATTAGGACTTAAGGTTGCTACACCTGTATTCGATGGTGTTTCAAACGAAGAATTATTCAGCCTTATGAAGGATGCTGGTGTTTCCGATGATGGAAAGACAGTCGTCTATGATGGACAAACCGGTGAGAGATTCGAAAATAGAATTTCAGTCGGATGTATGTACATGATCAAGCTTGACCATATGGTCGACGATAAAGTTCATGCCCGTGCTACTGGACCTTATTCCTTGGTCACTCAACAGCCTTTGGGTGGTAAAGCTCAAAAGGGTGGACAGCGTTTCGGAGAAATGGAAGTCTGGGCTTTGGAAGCTTATGGTGCAGCTCACACTTTGCAGGAAATGCTCACCATCAAGTCAGATGATATGGTCGGTAAGGCTCTTACTTATCAATCTATTTGTGAGGATAAGCCTATTCCAAGTCCTTCAATGCCTGAGTCTTTCCGTGTTATGTTGAAGGAACTTCAAGGTTTGGCTATCAATGTCATCTTGCTCGACAAGGACAACAAGCCTATTTCAATGGATGGAATTGCTTCTAGCAACGATAGCGAAATCAAGAAGTATAACCATGAATTACGTAATTTCTCTTATACACCTATGGAGAATGAGGGATTGAAGAAGAATGCTTCAAATGAAGTTGAGGCTTCCAACACTGGATTGCCTGTTGAGGAAGATGGATTTGAAGAAACTTCTTCGTTTATAACTGAAGAGCAGCAAAAAGAAGCAGAAGAAGCGTTAGATGACTTGACAGATGATGGCAAGGAAACTGACGATGGTGATTCTTCTAATATGGACTAAAAGGAGGACTAACGAATGTTTGATTTAAGTAAACTAGCTAGTATCAAGATTGGTCTTGCATCTCCAGAAGTTATCAAGAGTTGGTCTTATGCTGAAAAGCAAAAGCCCGGATCTGGTGAAGTTAAGAAATCTGAGACAATTAACTATCGTTCACAAAAGCCTGAACCTGAAGGACTTTTTGCTGAAGAGATATTCGGACCTGCAAAGAGTTATGAATGTCATTGTGGAAAGTACAAGAAGAATTCCTACTCAGGAACAGTTTGTGATAAATGTGGTGTTGAAGTAACTTCTAAGTCTGTCCGTCGTGAGCGTATGGGTTATATCACCCTCGCTTGTCCTTGTACTCATATTTGGTACCTCAAGGGAACACCTTCCAAGATTGCTTTGATTTTGGATGTTCCTCCAAAGGATTTGGAAGAAGTCGTATATTTCCAATCCCATATTGTTTTGAATCCTGGCCAATACTGTCTTGATCACAACTTGCTTCAAAAGAAACAAGTTTTGGATGAAAGAGCAGGACGTGATATATTCCAAGAAATTTTAAAGAGTTTCATGGAGGGAGATAATCCTATTATCGATCCCAAACAAACTGAAACTGATGATTATAAGAAGTGCCAACGTTTGATCAATAGCATGGCTCATGAGAATGAACCTTATGATTTTGAAACTGCTGCTCGCTTCATTAAGAAGTTGGTCGGTGCTGAGTTTGGTTGGGGAGCTGATGCTGTTAAGACTTTGCTCCATGAACTCGATCCTGAAAATATCGATTCTGTAACTGGAAAATCCAAGCTCGACGTAGAATTTGAAACAATTGAAAAAGCTATTAGATCATATCCTGATCCTAAGAATCAAAAGCGTATCAAGCTTATGAAACGCTTGGATGTTGTAGAATCCTTCCGCAATTCCAAGAATAAGCCTGAATGGATGATACTCGATGTTATTCCTGTAACTCCTCCTGATCTTCGTCCATTGCTTCAATTGGATGGTGGACGTTACGCAACTTCAGATATCAACGAATTGTATCGTCGTGTTATCACTCGTAACTCTTTGTTGAAGAGATTGATGGATCAAAAAGCTCCTACAGTCATTTTGGTCAACCAAAAACGTATGGTTCAAGAAGCTGTTGATGCTTTGATCGATAATGGAAGAAGAAACAACAAGCCTCTTACTGGTGTATCTGGTCGTCCTTTGAAATCTTTGTCTTCTACACTCAAAGGAAAACAAGGACGTTTCCGTTTGAACTTGTTAGGAAAGCGTGTTGACTATTCTGGACGTTCAGTCATTTGTGTCGGACCTGAATTGAGATTGGATGAGTGTGGTTTACCTCGCGAGATGGCAATTCAACTCTTCAAGCCATTCATCATGAGCGAGCTCATGAAGGATAAGTATGCTGCCAACATCAAGATTGCCGAGCAGATGATTACAAGATATGATGATAGAGTTTATGATGTTTTGGAAAAGATTGTTCCTAATCACCCTGTTCTCTTGAACCGTGCTCCTACATTGCACCGTTTGGGTATTCAAGCCTTCAGACCTGTTTTGGTCGACGGAAGAGCTATGAGATTGCATCCATTGGTCTGTCCTGGTTTCAACGCTGACTTCGATGGTGACCAAATGGCTGTCCACGTTCCTCTTTCTAGAGAGGCTCAACAAGAAGCTTTCGATTTGATGATTTCTTCGAGAAATATTCTTTCTCCTCGTGACGCAAAGGTTATAGCTATTCCTGTTCAGGACGTCGATGTCGGTCATTACTATTTGACTTCTGAGCAAACTCCAGATGATTTCTTGAGCCAAGCTGATGCTGCTAGAAATCATGGTGATGTTGAGGAAGCTGAGAAATTTGAAAGATTTGCCAGAATGGATGGTCACGTGTTCCGTAACTTCGATGAAGTTATGCGTGCTTATCAAACTGGTGTCGTTCATACAAATAACCGTATTGCAATTCCAGCTGAGTCTTTAGGAAAGTATGGAGTATTTACTGAAGAGCAAAATAGCAAGTATTTGATTACTACTGTCGGAAAGCTTATCTTCAACGATATGTTCCCTTCAGACTTCCCATATGTCAACGATGCGCCTTCTCATTGCAAAGGTGAGTTGAAATCAACTCCTGTTGGAATCGATTGGTTCTTCGTTCCTAAGGGAACAGACATCAAGGATTACCTTAAGAATCATTGGAATCCTACTAAACCTGTGGATAAATCAGAGCTTTCTGCTATTATCAATGCTTTGTTCTTGAGATATAAGTCTAAACGTACATCTTGGTTGTTGGATAAGATCAAGGATACTGGTTACTATTATTGTACTAAGCTCGGATTAACTATTTCTATCACTGATATCAACACTGTTGAAGGACGTGATGCAATTCTTGCTGAAGGTGATAAGAAGGTTGCCGAAATCAACGATTACTTTAACATGGGTCTTATCACTGATGATTCTCGTCACAATGAGACATTGGATATTTGGACAAAGGCCAAGGATAAAATCACTGATAAGGTTAAGGAAAAAATGGCTCGTGAGAGTCGTAACCCTGTCTTCATGATGGCTAACGCTAAGGCTCGTGGTTCAGTCAATAACTTCGTTCAGTTGATTGGTACCAGAGGTTTGATGGCTGGACCTAACAACAAGATTATCGAAATCCCTGTTAAAGACTGCTTCCGTATGGGTATGTCAGTCAACGAATATTTCACCGCTACACACGGTGCTCGTAAAGGTATGACCGATACAGCTTTGAAGACAGCTGACTCTGGATACTTAACACGTCGTTTGGTCGATGTTTCTCACTCTGTCGTCATCCGTGAAACCGATTGTGGATGTGATCATGGATTCTGGGTTGAAGCATTGTATGATGATAAGAACAAGTTGAAACTCTCAGTCGCTGATCGTTGCTATGGACGTTATTCTTGTCACGATATTTGTGACAAGAATGGCAATGTCATCATTCCTGCCAACACTTATCTCGATAAGGCTGAGTGCTCATTAATTAAGGGAGCTGACCTTGAAAGAGTAGAGATTCGTTCTCTTTTGACTTGTGAGGCTAAGGATGGAGTTTGTGCTCACTGTTATGGACTTAACATGGCTACCGGTGAGATGTGTAAGATTGGTGATACTGTTGGTATCATGGCTGCACAATCAATCGGTGAACCTGGTACACAGTTGACTTTGCGTACATTCCACGAAGGTGGAACTGCAGGTAGTGATATCACTCAAGGTTTGCCTCGTGTTCAGGAGTTGCTCGAAGTCCGTAATCCTAAGGGAGAATGTATCATGACTGAGATTGATGGTACCGTAACTGATATCACCAATAAGAACGGAAGAGATATCATCTCTATCACAGGTGTCTTGCCTAACAACGATAAATCTTATACCTGTAACTACAACTCTCATGTCATTGTAAAGGTTGGAGATGTCGTTAAAGCTGGTGACGCATTAACTATCGGATCTAAGGATCCTAAGAAGTTATTGGATGTTTGTGGTGTTGAGAAGACTGAGCGTTACCTTATCGACCAGGTACAAAATGTTTACCAGTCTCAGGGTATCGATTTGTCTGATAAGCACTTGGAAGTCATCGTTCGTCAGATGATGAAGAAGATGTTGATTTCTGATGGTGGAGACACCAAGATGATTTCCGGAAGCCGTGTAGACTTGCCTGAGTTTACCGCTATGAACCAACAAGCTTTGGCTCATGGCCTTAATCCTGCAGTCGGAACTCCTATGATTTTGGGTGTTACCAAAGCTGCTTTGGATACTACTTCATTCTTGTCTTCCGCTTCATTCCAGGAGACCACAAGAGTTCTTACTGACGCTGCTATCAAAGGTAAGGTCGATGAACTTAAAGGTCTTAAGGAAAACGTCATGTTGGGTAAGTTGATTCCTGCTGGAACTACAATAGATCCTCTTCCTGCTGGTGAGAACTTCGTCGCTGAAGAACGTCTCAGCAAGAGTGACTTCTATTCAGTCCAGTCTGGATTCTCCGACACTGAATATCATGATGATTATCTCGATCAATTCAGTGGAGATCAACAAACTGATTCCACAGGTGAAGTATTACCTATGGCAAAGCCCGGCGAAGACAATTCTGGATATAATCCTGAATTCTAGTCAAGATTAATTTCAAGCTACCGCACCATGTGGTGCGGTTTTTTATATTTACCAATACTTAGTTATAAAGTTTGCTCTAAATGGTGAAAACCTCAAAAATAATTGCAAAAAGATAAAAAAACACTTGCATGTTGATAGCAATAAGAATATAATTACCAACGCACTTGAGGAATGGGTCTTTAGCTCAGTTGGTTAGAGCGCGCCCCTGATAAGGACGAGGTCGATGGTCCGAGCCCATCAAGACCCACCATTTAGAACAAGTTATCCAACCGAAAGGTTGGATTTTTTGTTTGTCTAAATCCAGTTAAATATTGATAAAATATATAAGATTTATAGGAGTTAGATATGAAGAATAATATTGAATTTAAGTTAAAAGAATTTTTGGATAATGTAGTGATGATGAGAATGGATGATGATTTAGAAGTCTTGGGTAAAAGACTTGGATTTGCCGAAAAGAAAAAAGAGGAGATGCGTGGAACCAAGAAATGGTGGAAGCTTATTGAAATAACTAAAGATCCACGTCATGGAACTGATCCTTTAACTAAGAGAGGTCAGCAAAAGAAGGAAATATATCTTTCTTTTGAAAAGGAAATGAAGAAGAATGGTGAGGAATTCTTCTATGAAGACAGTGAGGACTTTAAAAAGAAAGCTAAAGCTTTGTTTAAAGGAGAGCATTCTTTAATCCTTTCTCTTTTAGTCTTAACTTATATTAAATATAGCCAGAATGTCTACATGAATGATTTGCCCATAGAAAAGAAAGGTGATACATTTGAAAAGGTTATAGAACCTGTATTAGGAAATGTTAAGGATGGCGATAGTTATTATTCGACTATCCATATGTCTTATGGAAAGATAATTAATCTCCCTAAAATTGATGGTGAAGATTTGAAATCAGCCATCAAATTGGTCTTATCGATTTTGAGAGATAAAGTTGGTGTGGAAGGAATCGATGAATATATAAATGCTTTAGGCTTGAATGATATTGATGATTCAATGGATACATCTAAATATGAAAGAACCGGTGTTCAATTAGCTTTGATGGATTCTTTGATCAAATCGACTAAATCGTCTTCATACAATCAAGTATATAGACGTGCATTTATAGAATTCTATTTGAATATTAGAAAGAATAATGCTGAAGATACATTGTTGGAACAAAAAGATTTAGCCAACAATAAAAAAGTTCTTAAAATGTTCCATAGATTTGAAGAAGATATAGTAGGTCAATAGTTTTATTAGGAATAATAGAGCAATTCTTAAAAGTGTTAATATCTTTACAAAATTAAAACATATCGAATTAATCTTAATATAATTATTTTCCTTGCAAATTAATAATGAATATTCACATATAATTGTAATTTATTCCAATAAAAGTTGACTAAATATTTATATAATATTAGAAATTAAAAAGAAATAGCACAGAATAAAATTATAAAACTAACTTAATAGCCGACATTTTTAGAAAGCTTATCACCTAGAGAAAATACTAACTAGAAATTTTAAATTTCTCTTTAAAATTTTAAAGTGTTGTGATATTATCTATAAGCTTTCTGTGGGACTTTAGCTCAGTTGGGAGAGCGTTTCCTTCACACGGAAGAGGTCACTGGTTCGAACCCAGTAAGCCCCACCAAAATTTGCCGGCATAGCTCTTAACGGTAGAGCATCCGCCTTGTAAGCGGGGGGTTGTAAGTCCGAATCTTACTGTCGGCACCATTTAGGAAATATTACCTGACCGAAAGGTCAGGTTTTTTATATGTAATAAAGTCGAATATTTATTTAATTAAACAAAAAGCTGAATTATTAGTTAGCTTTATAGCTTATATCTATATTTGATAGTGAAGACTATCAAATAGAATCAAATTCAAACAATGTATCTATGAATACATCGTTTGATAAAGATAAAGTCGGAACATATAATGTTGAATATACAGTAAAAGATTCAGATGGTAATGAATCTAGTTATATCATCACCATAGAAGTGAAAGAGAAGAATCAATCTAATGATTCTTCAAATGATGATAATCACAAAAACAACGGCAATGATGATAAGCCTGATGATTATGATATTGACAAAGAAAGAGTAAATAGAATCATCATCGTAGTTTCATCCATTATAGGATGCATATTTATTGCTCTGGTTATTGTGTTTGAATTCTTTAAAATTAGAAAGAAGAACAAAAATAAACATTAGAATAAGTTAGGATTGTTTTTCTTATATTCTTTTACTAATTCTATAGTATCATCGAAATCATGTTCTTTCCTTTGTCTATAGAATCTTTTTAAGTTGTCATCGGTAGGTAAGCCATGGAAGAAGTGTGGATAAGGAAACCATACAAATATTCCGTTGTAGTGCCTGATGACGACATCTTTAGGAAGAGGTCCTTTTCTATTCTGCCAATTGTATTTGTAACTGACATACTTAATCTTATTCTTAAATATTTTATTCAAAGCTGTTTGATCTGGAGTCAGATATAGCTTTGAGTTCATCAAAGCTATAGTCTTTTCTAAAAGATTTGTCTTAGATAATTCTTTCATGTTTAAAAGCAGCATTCCAGAATTGATGTTTGGATTTCTATCATCAGGTTTATTTTTATCTAGAATATCTTTACTTGCAGCCATAAGTTTTCCATCAAATGGAGTCTCATAAAGAGAAGTTATATTTCCATTTACAGCCATGTCTGTATCTAAATAGAGAATTCTATCTAGATCTTTTAAAAGATTTAGTTTATTCACATACAATCTTATCAATGCATATGGTGAGAATTTAGTTTTTGATGCAAAAGATTTCTCTATTTCGTTATGAATAGATGGATAGTCATCTATATTTACTAGATAAACTTCATTTAAAGAATTGTATTTCTTTAATTCTTTATTTAGAAATTCTACTTGTTCTTTAGTGACACATTCATATTTGTCTTTTATATTGGTGAAGTTACCTGAACCTATATAAAGATTTATATAAGAATCTTTATTTTTCTTTACCAAAGAAAATATAACAAGACATAGATTCTTGAAATACTTCTTGTTAATACAACATAAGATGTTCATTTTATATATCCTCTTTATATTTATTGATATATCTATTTAAGTTGTTTAATATCAAGGGTTTAATGTACTTATAAAATATCATTTTATAGTGAAAAAATAAATATAACTATATATTTTATTATTGATGAAACAAGCATAATTGATAGCAAAGGATATTTAGTAATCCCTAAAAATGAAGAAACTGGGAAATTTGAAATGTATTACAAGCAATTAAGATATTTAGCTATTACATAATCAAATTAAAATTTTACAATCCACTCTCCTGACATAAAGAATTAGCATAGCATCTTCATCAGACGGGTTGTGTCTTGTCTTTGAAAGAAAGGAATTGACTACTTAGATGATAAGGGATGATTAGAGACTGGCATAAAGAAAGGAATTACGAAACATGAAGAAAATGTCCAAGATTAGTAGATCTGTATTGCTATCTGCATTGGCGGCATTGGCTTTTGGTGGAGAAAGAGGTTGGAAATCCGAACTTTTTAGTAGGCTTTTTCGAATTTCCTTGATTGATAATATAAAGAGATATTCTATTTTTAAAAAGAAATGCCGAATGTTTGGAAATCAAATCTTTATCATGATTTTTGCCAATAATATTGAGAAAAATATCCACCTTTTTTGCTTCTTTTGCTTTTATTAATTTGTATTGAAAATCTTCAAAATTTATACATTAACTTTATATTTTATTGCTTTTAATTCAACTTAATGAGCATACTCGGCTAAAGAAAGTTTACATTTTTTGTAAATTTTCTCTTTACAAATTCCGTAAAATTTGATTTAATAATGTTAGGGAGGTCAACAATGATAAAAGATAAATTAAAAGAACTAGATATCAAAATTACTGAACTTGCCAAATACCTGCAAATTTCAAGACCAACAATGTATAAATACATTGAGTGCTACGATCTTGGACAAGAGGAACTAGTAGATAAGCAAATAGCCAAGTTGTTTGATTATATTTCCAAAAATGATTTAATAGATAAAGTTAATGTTATTAATTTTATTCTCACATCAATTAACGGAAATAATAATGTCATTACTAATAAGTCAAATAAATTTATCAAGAGTGTTGATTCGCTTTATCAAAAAGATCCCAACAGTAAAAAAATAAAGTTCATTAAAAAGATTATAACTACAGATAAATTTAACGTAGTAATAGATTATTTATTATCTATTGAGCCCCTTATATCTAAGAAAAAGCGGAGTCCTATGGACAGCAAAATGTTAAAGCCATATTTAGAAATTAATCAAATTCAAAATATCAAGGAGGAAAAATGATATGGAAAGAATTATCAAATTGTCAAAGTTTCGTAACATTGGTTTAAAAGAAGAAGAAAGATTTGTTTTAAATACTTCATTAGAAAAAAATAAAATAGGAGATTTGGTTATTTTAATTGGTCCTAACAATTCCGGCAAATCAAATGTATTAGATGCTTTGGGTGAATTTTCTTCTGGGGAATTCTCTGATAGAGACATTACTACTTTAAGTTACGATGAAAAAGATAGAATCCCTCAATTAACTTTTGAAGTAAAAGATTCAAAAGTCATTGGCAAGTATTTACTTACTTATGGACAGGATCCTAAGTATGAGATGATTGAACTTAATAAAGACATAAAACTTACTAATGAACAAATTAAATTATCTCTTAATAAAATAATTGATTATTTAAAAAAGTTGCAAATCCAGCCAACTTTATTGGAAGAAATATATTCTAAGCAAGGAGAAATTGATGATTTAGATTCAATATTCAATGCCCTTGATAACCTAGAGCAAATATATTCAAGGGGAAGAAATTATTATTATGGGAGTCAAAGAAATCAGGAAGCATTACTTCTTCAATTGGTTTCATTTGATGAAAAAGATCCTTTAATAAGCCTTTATAAAGACTATAGAACTGATAGCCTTTCTAGATTAAATAAATATTTTTCTGATAAATATGGCATATCTTTCATTCCTAAGATTTATCAATATCGGGAGGAATTTATTTCAAGCGATGATATGATTGTTACTCCCTCAGATCTACCTAATAGTAGTTTCTTTAAAGCTCTTTTTAAAGCTATCGGAATAGATTCAAGTGAAATTATTAATGCTTACCAGCAGTTCAACAAATTCCATAATCCTGCAATTCTTAATAAAATTAAAAAGACTGTTAATTCAAAAATCACAAATTTAAATGATGAATTTAATAGGCTTTATTTTGCTGATAACGATAAATATGAATTTACCATAGAATTAGAATCAAATAATATAAGCTTTGGAATGGCAAGAGGTGACAATGAAGACCCTATTATGATTGAATATCAATCAACAGGATTTAGGTGGTTCTTTAATCTTTATTTCAAATTCCTTTGTGGGAGCAAACTAAATCCAGGTGATATCGTCATTATGGATGAGCCTGCGACCCATTTACACCCTCAAGGTCAAATTGAATTAAGAAGGTTTATAAAAGAATTTGCAATAAGAAACGGAATTACTTTCGTCATAGCAACGCACATGCCTTTCTTAATTAATATAGATAATTATGATGAACTTAGAGTAGTGTCAATGAATAACAATATCACAAAAATTGATAACTTATTTACAGCAGTAAGTATGGATGACCCCGACTCTTTAATTCCTATCAAAGAATCTCTTACTATCAAACAAAATGTTCTTTATGATTATGAAACACAAGTGGTTTGGGTTGAAGGAATTACTGATTATAATTATTTAACGATGTTTAAGAATCTTTTAGGAATTAAAAATATTTCATTTATTCCTTTCCAAGGCGTTGGTTCAAACGATAAAGATCAGCTTCAAATTATTAAGAAGTTAAAAGATATATTTTTCCCTAAAAGAATGATCTTAGTTGATGGCGACAAAGCCGGTTTAGCATTTAAAACCCATTGTAAAGGAACTTGCTTTGAATCTAGAATCGCCACAATTGGAGATCTAACTACCGATAAAAAGAAATTCATTGAAATAGAAGACATGTTTAGCTCTGATGACAAGATTAAATTTTTATCCTTAAACAAAGATTCTGATGAATTTAAGAAGGCCAATTACACTTCTTTAATGAAAAAGACTTGCTCCCTTGATGATTTCAGCAAAGAAACAATTGATAATTTTAAAAAATTATTCTCACTATTAACTGAATAACTAGAAATTAAGTATTTCACGATTGAACAATTCATCTACTATTCAAACTCAATATCTTCCGTATTTCCTTTCTCACGATTCTTTTTGTTTTTAAAGTCTTTCTTAGGATCGTAAGAACGTTCAAGATAGAAGTGATTGGATTGTGTTTGAACATTGAGACTAAGAATAGCCCTGAATTTAATATTGCCATCAAGGATTGCAAGTTCATCGGTGAAAACGATGACACTTTAAACCGTGATGGATGGAAAGATATGGGTGGATAAAACTGGAATTCCGAGACTGAAGTAAAGAATAAATCGCGTGGTCATGCTATTTGCTTGAATGGAATAAGTGGCGGTGGATTAGGTGCTACTGCTAAATCAGCATTGATAGAAGGATGTGAGATGATTGAAATCTTAGGCAATGCCATCCAATTTATACCTTGGGATATCTTGCAACTATTAAAGACTGTCTAATAAATAGTTGGAGTGTTAATGCTCAAACTAAAGCAGGACTTAAGGATGACGCTGCTATTAAAAGTGATTTTTGAAAAGATGCGGATGGTAATTTGCTAGGATCTTTGAATCTATCTAATAATTACTTTGGATTAGATGAAAAAAAAGTTAGTGCTGATAAGAAAAGTATTACCCATGTAAACGTGAATGATTACGATGATAATACTAATGGAATTAGAGTTAAAGGTACTTACTAACAACTTTTAAAAGAGATAAGCAAAGAATTAATAGAATCCAGAGTAAGGAGAGGCTCTGGATTTTTAAATCTATAAATAAAAAACGGGGCTCACAGCCCCCTTTGTTTTGACTAACGTTTATTTGAACTCGTATTGCTAAAACACCAATAATATATACTTTGATTTTAAAATTGTCAATTGTTTTGATTTTTATGTTCAAAAAAACGGACAATAGCCATTTCTTTTTGAAATACCTTACTCTTTTACTACACAAAGAGTTTATTTATATAGGTGTTTTATTATAGAAAGGGGTTTATTTTTATGGAAAACTCTAACAACAGCTCTAAGAAGTATTATTTGGGATTAGACATGGGAACTGATTCATGTGGATGGTGTGTTACTGATGATAAATACAATATTATAAGAAGTCATAAAAAAATTTATGGACCAGATGGAAAGTTAGTGAAGAGAGAAGGCTGTCATCTTTGGGGCTCTAGGCTTTTTCGACCTGCAAATACAGCTAAAAGTAGAAGACTAAATAGAACTGCTAGAAGAAGACTGGCTCGTAGAAGAAGACGTATTATTCTTCTTAGAGAGTTGTTTCAACCTGAAATAGACAAGGTAGATCCAAATTTCTTCAGAAGACTGGATCAGTCTAATCTTTGGAATGAAGACAAAGATAAAGAATTGCAGATGGAGCATAATTTCTTATTTAATGATAAGGATTTAACTGATAAAGAGTACTACAAAGATTTTCCTACAATCTACCATTTAAGAAAAGCCATGGTCAATGGATTGACTATTAATGGCTATTATTATGATCCAAAAAAACAATTTGATATTAGAGAAGTTTATTTAGTGTTGGCACACATGATAAAATATCGTGGAAACTTCTTGATGGAAGGTGATGTAAAAGATTCTGTAGTTGATCCTACTTATTTGAAACAGTGCTTTGATAATATTGATGTGATATTAATAAGTTTAAATAATGGTGAAGACGATGAAAATGAAGATGATAAAATCGATCCATCTGAATGTTGTTTCAATGTTGATGAAAAGAAAGCAAGGAAATTAGCAAATAATTTTCAAGAAACTAACAAAGTTTCAGATTTGGAAGATGATGAGAGAGATTTATTTGGCAAATTTAATTCAAAAGATATAAGGAAAAAGATTTTAAAGCTTATTAATGGTGGAAGTGGTGTTAAATTAAAAGATTTCTTGCCGAAAGAAATACTAGTTGCACATGATGGCGATGATGAATATGGAGATAAAAAAATAGATTTGTCTAGCGAAACATTGGAAGATGATATTAACGGATATAGTCTTCCAGAAAGTTACGTCGAAATTATTTTAGAAGCAAAGAAGATTTATGATTTTAAAACGTTAGCTTATTTATTACATGGTAAAAGCTTATTATGTGATGCTATGGTTAATGTTTATGAGGAACATAAAGAACAATTAGCAGCATTAAAGAGACTTTATAAGAAATATGCTACTAAAGAACAATATTATTTTATGTTCAGAGATTCTAGAATTCTAGATGGGGATGATTCCGATGATGAAGAGGACAAAGAAGAATCTAACAAAGAAGAATCTAAAGATAAAAAGAAGAAGGCTTCTTATGTTTCTTATATTGGATACACCAAGACAAATAGTAAAGCAAAGTATACAGGAGCTCATATAACTAGTGAAAAAAATATTAGTGCTTTAATTAAGCAAATTAAAGACGATTTAAAATTCGATGATTTAAAAAGCAAAGTTGATGATCCTTCTCAGCAAAATGAATTAAGTGACGAAGATAAATTGGATATTCAATGCATTGAAGAAGCGATAGAGTCAAACACATTCCTTCCTAGACAAAATTCACGCAATAATGGTGCCTTTCCTTATCAATTGAATTTAAACGAAATGAGGACTATTATTGAGAACCAAAGCAAATATTATCCTTTTTTAAAGGATAAAGCACCTTCTTTCCCTGATGGTAAAACTGAAGAATATAAAATTGTATCTTTGCTGAAGTTTAAGATTCCTTATTATATTGGACCTTTATCTCAGCCAAATGATTATGTTAGAGATGATAAAAGAGATAATCACTGGGTTCAATTTAGAGGAGAGAATAATCAAGGAATTATTAATCCTTGGAATTTTAGCCAAATTGTAGATTTAGAAGGCACAGCAGATAAATTTATAAGTAATTTAACTAACTATTGCACTTATATCTTTGGTGAGAATACTCTTCCTAAAGAATCTTTGATATTCCAAGCATACAAAGTATTAAACGATTTGAATAATCTTAAGGTAAATGGATCTTTGATATCTAAAGAAGACAAGGATTATATAATTCAAAATGTTTATTTAAAGAAGAAAAAGATAAAAGGAAAAGATATTGTAAATGCATTGAAGAATAAATATAAATTATCTGATGAAGATCCGACTGTAACTACCAAAGGTTCAGGTAAATCTATTGGAGAAGATGAAGTTGATTTAACAATGTTTAATTCATCATTATCTTCGTTTATTGATATGAGTGATCCAAATGCTTTTGGGCCTGAGTTTTATAAGGACTCTAATAAATTTGAGCTAGCAGAAAAGGTAATAGAACTTATTACAATTGTCGAAGATAAAGATTTACTAAAGGAAAGACTAAAAAAGCTTGGATTATCTGATAATCAGGTGAATTACCTTTTTAAGCAAAAATATTCGGGCTGGGCTCCATTGTCTAGAAAATTGTTAGATGGTATTACGATTGATTGTGTCAATGAAAATACTGGTGAAGCTTATCCTGTGACTATTATTGATGTCATGAGAGATACACCATTAAATTTCATGGAAATATATGAGACAAAAGAATCACAATTTTCGGGATTTAAAGAGAAAGTTGCTGAATTGAATGATGAGAAGAAGCTTAGTAGAGATGATTTAATTGAAGAATCATATGCTTCTCCAGCTATGAAGAGAAGTGTCAGACAAACATTTAAAGTTATCGATGAATTAAAGAATACTTTAAATATTGATCATTTTGATAGAATCTTTGTAGAAGCAACTAGGGCACCTGGCGAAGCTGGAAAAATGGTTAAATCTAGAAAGAAGCAATTGCAAGAAGCCTATGATGCTGCTAAAGATTTAGTAGATCAAGAATCGCGTGATGACTTACAAAAATTGCGTGATGACTTAGAAAAGCAAACTGATGATCAGTTAAGAAGAAAAAAAGTATATTTGTACTTCATGCAATTAGGAAGATCAGTATATTCCGGTGAAAAAATTGATCTTAATGAATTGGATAAAAATTATGATATCGACCATATTATCCCGCAAGCAAAATTAAAGGATGATAGTTTTAATAATATGGTTTTGGTTGAAAGAGAACTAAATAATAAAAAACAAGACGAATATCCAATTCCTTCAACAATTATTTCTGAGCATGGTAGAAACTGGATTCAAAAATTAGCTAAGATACAAGATAAAAACAAAAGATCTTATTTTATGCCTAAGGACAAGGCTAATAGATTGCTTAGACCTGAATCAAAACAATTGACTTCGGATGAATTAAATGGATTTATCAACCGTCAATTGACACTGACCAATCAATCAGTAAAAGCTGTATGTGATATTCTCAAGATGACTGAAAAAGGTTCGGAGATTGTTTATTCCAAAGCTAATTTCGTTTCTGATTTTAGAAAACTTTGTGGTGAATTAAGGCCTTCTTATGATGCTTTCGTCAAAGTTCGTGATATCAATGATTTCCATCATGCCAATGATGCGTATTTGAATATAGTTGTTGGAAATGTTTATTATGAAAAGTTTAAGAATTTCTATATAAATAATCGTATTGACTATGATAATAATGGCAAAAAAGATTTAAGTGTCTTAGCAAGTAAATTGTTCACAAAAACTCAAGCTGATGATAAGACTGGAAATATATATTGGGAAGCTCGTTTCCATAACGAAAAAGAAACTGATTCTAATGGAAAAGAAAGAACAATCAAAGTAAGAGATGAAGGAACAGAGAGTACTTTTGATAAAATTGAATATTATATGGAATTGAATGATCCTTTGGTCACTCAGATGCAATATACATTAAGTGGTAAGCAAGGATTCTTTAAAAAAATCACACTAAAAACAAAAGCGAAAGATAATGAAGATAACTCAGATAAATTATTTCCTTTAAAACAGTATTTAAGATCAGATAGTAATAAAGTTATGGATGTTAATAAATATGGCGGATATTCAGATATGATTACTCCATATTTTATGCTTGTTCAATCTGAGGGGAAGAAAGGAAAACATATTTATTCATTAGAATCAATTCCTACTATTTATTTGAAGTCTTTTAAGAAGAAAGAAGAGGATATTATTAACTATTTAAGTTGCAAAAACAAATTAAAGAATCCTGTTGTTATATCCGACAAGTTGTTAATGAGAACTATCGTTAAGATTCCTTATTTTAAAAATGATTCTAATTTATCACTTGTTAAATTAGGAACTTCAGGGAGAACAGGAAATAATATTATTTATATAAATTTATCAGAATTAATTTTGCCCATAGAATGGAAAAATTATTATAGGAAAATAAGTAATCTGCTCGGCACTAATGTTTCTTCAACTAAACCTAAGGATTTATCAAAATTTACAGAACAAATGAAAAATGATCCTACTTCTACCTTAGTTGATGGATCTAATAAAGTTGAGCATGATAAAAATAATAGATTTTTCAGTTATCTAATCAATAATGTCATCAATAAACCTATTTTTGAAGGATTACCTAAAACCAGTTGTTCTTTTATTAAATTGGAAAGCAAGTATGACGAATTTTGTTCTTTAAATACTCTTGAACAAGCGAAGATAATAGCTACAATAATCAAATTGCTTTCATGTAAAAGCGTGCAAGGTTGTAAACTTTCAAATCTATCAGGTCTACCTTCTTCTTTAGGTGCGTTGATTAGTAATAAGGCTCTCACGGAAGGAACAATAATTTCAAAAGAATCAAGTTGTGGTTTGAAAGAAAATATTATATTTGTCGTTCCAAATGATTAAGGCTGTTAACGGTGGGATATCGAATAGTAAAAATTAACAAGCGTTGTAAGCTTGAAACCTCTATGGAGTATCTTGTCTATAGAGCTGAAGAAGAATATAGAATTCTTTTGGACGAGATATCAGTTTTAATAATTGAGAATCAGCAAGTTTGCATTACAGCTGCTTTGATGTCTAAATTGATGGACCATAAGGTCAGAGTTGTCTTTTGCAATGATGCACACATGCCCCAAGGAGAAGTAGAGCCGTATGCTGGCTGTTATGATACTCCTAACAAGATAAAAATCCAGTTAAATTGGAATCCAATTGTTTGTGATGAAGTTTGGAGCAAGATTATTAAATATAAGATTCATAATCAAGCACAAGTTTTAAAGTTTAAAGGAGATGAGAAAGCTTTTAATTTACTTAAAGACTATGAATATGATATTCATAGAGGCGATTCTACAAATAGGGAAGGCCTAGCAGCAAAAAGCTATTTCTTTTCGTTATTCGGATTAGATTTTGAAAGAAGAAAGGAGTCTGATGTTAGAAATATTTATTTGAATTATGGATATTCATTACTTCTAAGCCTAGTCAGCAAAGAAATTGCTTCTTTTGGCTATCTAAATGCCTTTGGAATTCATCATATTGGAACTACCAATCATTATAATTTGGCTTGTGATTTTGTCGAACCTTTAAGGCCGTTTGTGGACATTATGTTGGTTAGAAATGAATTAACTCCAGACAATTTTAAAAGACAATTTATGAATATGCTGACTAGTGAAGTTAGAATCGATGACAAAAACATGCTATTAAATAATGCAGTTAGAGATTATGTTTTAAGTATCCTTACAGCATTGAAAACAGAAGATCCTAATTTGATTTTACAAATTACATTTAAAGATGGGACTATATAGATATATGAGATCAATATTAATGTTTGATCTTCCTGTTTTAACAGCTACTGATAGAAAGAACTATAGGCAGTTTGTAAAGTTCTTAAAGCAATCTGGATTTATTATGTTTCAAGAATCAGTATATATAAAGCTGTCGATAAATGAATCTAACGTTAAAGCTATGGAAAAAGTAATGAAAAATCATCTTCCACCTAAAGGATTTGTTACTATGCTTACTGTTACGGAAAAACAATTTCAAAGTATGAGTTTCTTGGTTGGAGAATTTAAAACTGACGTTATATGCACAGATGAAAAGGTTATTGAATTATGATTGTTATAAGAAGTAAAGATTTTGATCAGGAATTGAACCTTGATTCAAATAAGTTTTATTCTTTAGTTATAGAGAATGTTAGTTTTTATAGGACCTTCTATATCGGATTGAAAAATCAAATAGAAAACGGAGATGATTATCTTTTGTATGAAGATACAAATGATAAGAAAGGATCTATAGACAAAGATTGTTATCTTATAGAAAATCCTCTAAATGTTCAAATTGATGAGAAGAAGATTAATTTAGTAGTACAAAAATCAATTGGTACTAAACAACCTCCAGAGATGAGAGAAAGTTATCAAGTGTTATTGAGCAAAATCAATGAATTCATTAATAGTATCAGTTACGATTACTATTTGCCTTTGATTTTTGATGATGGATTAACGCTAGTCAACTTTTTAAAAGCTATTAATCTTAGAATAGCTGATACTACTGATAATTCAGTTGATCAGTTAGTCTTTAAAATCAGAGAGCTATCTTATGTATTAGGTTTTAAAGTGTTCTTTATAATGAACTTATATGACTATTTTACTCCTCGAGAGATAGAGAGTATTCATAAGGAATTAAATAGTCTTGAAATAAAGATAATCAATATTTCATCTCATAGAAACAAGTATAAAATCAACAATGAATTCATTGTTGATATCGATGAAGATTTGGCTGAAATTCATATTGGAGAAGATGAATAAAAAGAGTATAATTTTAGGTGTATTAGCGGTGCTTTCTTCCCAGCCTTTTAAACGGGATTTGAGGTTTGAGGTTTGAGGGTATTGCTAAAACAAATACAACACACGAATTCTGATCAGTCAATTGATCGTGTTCATAAATTTTAATAAAGCAAGAAGAAACACATTAAAGTTTCGAGTGAAACTATGGAATATTGATATATAAGAATACTTTTATTCAATACAAACTATGAGGATATGATTTACTAATAAATGATATTTGTTTCAGATTTACTATTTGAATAATGTTATATAATTGAATAGATGAAGGAATTTGTTGCTTATTGGGTGCATATATAGAGTATGATTCAAATAAAAAATCTCACTAAAGTGTATAGGACCAAAAGCCATAGGAATTTCAAAGCATTGAAGAATCTTAACCTTGTCCTGCCAAGCAAGGTGCTGGTTCTTTTGTGTGGAAAAAGTGGGTCTAGCAAGACCACGCTCTTGAACATCCTTGGTGGTCTTGACTATCAGACCGAAGGCGAGATTCTGGTGGACGGTAAATCCCTTCTGAAAAAGAATCTGGATGGATATAGGAACAACTACTCGGGCTTCGTCTTCCAACAATTGAACCTTATAGACGATCTGACCCGATATAGCACGTTGTAGCAGGTACGGTTAAGGAAAATCATTCGGGTTGCTCTATATATGGCGGTATATCGGAACCAACGACAGAATTAGCTCCAATAATTACACCATCTCCAATATGGACTCCAGGTAATATTGTTACATTTTGGCCTATCCATACATCATTGCCGATAACGGTATCTCCTTTGATTGGCATTTTATTTAAAGGTGGTGTGAATTTTTGAAGATCTCCCCTTTATTCCTTACCGCTTTTCTTTCCTTCCCTGATCCAGTCCGGAACCTTGTCCGACCATGGAAGACAGTCCGAATACGCGGAGCCTTCCCTCTTCTTATGGGGAAGCTCCGAGAGCAGCCGCTTCATATAGGCCCAGACGTCGAGTCCGTTGTAAATGGCAGTCTTCGCAAGCGAATACATCGCACAGCTCACATCCCCGCCCTTCCTTGTGTTGGCGAAGAGTCGGTTCTTCCTTTTCAGTTATTCATAGAAGGGAGCCGAGACCGCCGGGATCCTCATGACGGTCATAAGGACGGCGAGGCTGAACCAGGTCGATTCCGAGAAATACATTGCCTATGTCCTCACACAGCTTGGGAAGACCAGCCAGGAAGACATCGACAGCCTTCTTCCGTGGTCCGAAACCTTTTCTAAAGAGGTGAGATCATCGAAATACGAGGTACCGAAGAGCGTTGTGGATAGTATAAAGAAAGACAAATACGAATAGAAGGACCCCGAAATAACAAAAAAAGCTGCCAAGGTTTGCCTGTGTTCTATATTGTTGGAACCATGGCGCTCTGGCAGCTTTTTTATAAGGCTTTTGGCGACAATCTGGAGGAATACCATAAAATTCTGGCCATGGCAATGTCCTCCGGATATAAAAAAGGAGTTCCCGCAGGAACTCCCCTGGTTGCAGGCCACGCAGGTATCTGCAACTCGATCATCAAACACTATACACAGAGAAATGGAATTTGTCAATTTCATCAACTAGTTATATGACTCAATGTTATGATATGCACGAATCAGTTTCTACATACACAAATTAAAGAAAAGTCCCACAGATTGTGAGGCTGAATGCTAGGACATCTTCTTGTCGTCTTTATCATTATCTAAAGCCGAGGAAAGTGCCTTAAGGGTAGTGCCTTTCTTCATGTCATCATAATGGGCAAAGACCTGCTTGGTCATGCCCATTTCCTCGGCCAATTGTCTCTGAGTCTTCCCATTGTAAATATGATTATGCTTTAGTTTTACTATTATTTACTATTACAGAGGGATTGATTCCATCAATAATAGGAATAACAAAGGCTATGACTAAGAAACCAGTCAATGTTATAGATAGTGAAGACTGAATAATATTGATTATAAGTTTGACTTATTTTGCTATGTTATAATAAAAATAGTAAGAATGGAATATAAGAATGTATCGTGAAACAGATTAATCGATAAAAATGATAAAAGTACAAGACTTAGTAAAAGTATATGGCGATAAAAGAAGAAGATTTGAAGCCTTAAAAGGCTTGAATTTTGAACTTCCTGACACAGGACTAGTTCTTCTATCTGGGAAAAGTGGATCTGGTAAAACTACTTTATTAAATATACTTGGAGGATTAGATTGTCAAACAAGTGGAGATCTATATGTCAATAACAAGAAAATAGAAAAGAAAGATTTGGATTCATATAGAAATAGCTTCTCGAGTTTTGTCTTTCAGGACTTAAATCTAATTGACAATTTTACTATCTTAGAAAATTTAGAAATTACATTTGATTTAATCAGAGAGAAGCCTAATAAAGATAGAGTCATAGAAGTTTTAAAAGAAGTAAATCTTCCAGACACTAATATTGAATTGAGTGATTTCTTGAGTAGATTTCCTAAGGAATTGTCTGGAGGACAAAGACAGAGAGTCGCAATAGCCAGAGCTCTTTTAAAAAATCCATCGCTTTTGATATTGGATGAACCTACTTCAGCACTAGATAAGGATAATTCAATTCAAATAGGTGAAATTTTAAAAGAAGTATCAAAGAATTGTCTTGTGATTTTATCGTCTCATAATACAAAGGTTTTTTCTAGTTATGCTGATAGAATTATCGAATTGAACAAAGGTGAAATCGTAAATGATGAGATCATCAATATAAGTGATTCTAAATGTGCCGAATCTAAAAATGGAAAAGGCGGGAAGCTCAGTTTTAAAAATACAATCAAACTTGTGTTTAGGTCTATTTGGAAAAAGAAAAAAAGATTGATAAGCACTTTGATACTAAATATAGTCGCATTATTTTGTCTTTCACTATGCTATCAATTATTAACAACTCCACAAAGTGAAGCTTTATTAAGAACACAATATAGAAGTGGAAATAAGACTGCTTTTTTAGAAGTCTATAAATATATAGGTAATTATGGTTTTAAATATGATTTATCGGATGATGATTTTAAAAAATTAGATATCAAGAAATGGTCTATTTGTAAGTTCTCAAATCAAGCTTTAATAGAGTATGTCAATGAAAAAGGAAAAAGCTATAGCCGAGTGGTGACTAATTATAATGCCATTAAAATAGATAGTGATTTTAAATACTTGCAAAGATATGATCAACTTAAGCCGGAGACTGAATGTAGATATCCAATAAATGATAATGAAGTTGCAATTACAGATTTAACTGCAAAGATAATAATGAACAGCCATCAGTTTTATAATTCGAAGTCTCGTATATATGAAGAGACGAATTTCAAGTGTCCTGATGATTTGATTGGTCTTAATTACAATGGATGCAAGATAGTTGGAATTTATACGGTGTTAGATAATTCTTTGGATAGCTTTTTGAGCGAGCATCCTAAATTTATCGATGAAAAAATAGAATTTGATAAACATGATACTTCTTATCTTTCAGGAGAGTTTTTGTCTAATTATGTGTTTGTATCTCCTACATATTCTAAAGGTGAGAACATTTCATCGAAAGCATTATATGAATTGAAAGGAAATTTAATAGATGATATGAATTTCTTGGATTCATTCAAGAATAAAGAAAAAGGTGTTGTATATGTAGCTAATATTCTTTGCCCCATGTCTGGATTTAGCAATGAAGTAAATTATCTTTATGATATTTCATTTCAAAAAGAAGCATTAATGTATATTTGTTATTCATTGTTGGCTTTGATTTTATTGCTCTCTATATTGTTATTCCATTCTGTCATTAAAAATACAGAGCATATCATCGGAATATTGAAAGCTTTGGGATGCTCTAAAAATGGAATCATATTATTGTCATGTGCTTTTTGCTTAGCTTTGAGTTTAATTCAATATATGGTTGTCTTATTTGCCGTTACAATTTTTGACTATTCAATGGATGGACTATTCTTCTATTACCCTGCGCTTGTTATTAAATTAGATTTTGTCTTTGCTTTATTGTTTTTGATCTTGATTTATGGATTAGTCATTTCATTATTAAGTACAGCTAAAACAATAAAACAAAAAGCAATCAAAACAATAAATAACTAAAAGCAAAATACTACAAATTTATTATTTGTATTCTTTAAAGGTGATATAATTACATTGAAGAAAGGACATGTGGTATGGTTAGAATTAATAAAGTAAGGAGAGTATTATCTTATTTGTCTTTGTTTTCTATGACTTTGTTCGTTAGTGCTGGAAACATAGTGGATTCCAAGTATAAAAAAGAAGTTTGTTCGTCGATTAGGCAAAGAAGAATGAGCGTAAAACCGATTGAAACTAGTGAAGACTATAATATGGTTAATTATGATTTCAATTCTGTTAAAGGTGAAAATTTCAATTCTGAGAATTATAAATTCAATAAAAAGACTAAAAGTGGAAACATTAGCTTGGCAAATGAAATGAACAATATAGATTCGAATTCATATTATGTTGAGGGCTATAATCCTTTTAGCAATAATAGCAAAACATCCGTATGCAATATTTTAGGAAATGATGACAGAAATTATGTTTATACTGAACACGATAAATATCCTTGTACAACTGTCGGATTGATGATTGTTAAATATAACGATGTTCTTAATGTTACGTATGGAATTAAAGAAAATTTGTCTTTTAGAAGTACGGCTTTTCTAGTCGGTCCTAATGTTGTTGCAACTGCTGGACATAATGTTTTTAGGAAAAATAATGGACTTGGTTTTATGTTCCCAAGCTCTGTAGAGTTTTATTTTGGCTGTGATAAGTATTCGGATGTGGAAAAGGGATCTTCTTATAAGTGGTATGCCAAGGCCAAAATAATAAATATTCAAAAAGAATATTATTTAACTCGATCAAAAGATTATGATTGGGCTGCAATTCAATTGGATAGAGATATCGGGTATGAAGTTGGATGGAATGGAAAAGTGGCTAATTATTATGAAGCTAACGCCACTGTTGAGTCATATGGATATCCGGATGATAAACCATATACGATGTGGAGTTCAGTAGGAAAGATGACTAGTCATGATGATTATAGCTATTATGTTGATTTGGATTCGACAGATGGACAAAGTGGTAGTCCGTATTTTGTAGCCACTTCAATTACGAATCATTTGGTTTGTGGTATACATTCATATGACAGTTCTAACTATAATGGTGGAATAATCATAAATGATTTTATCTTTGCTTATTTAAATAGTTATTGTTTGAGCTCATTGCCTAGTGATTATTTAGGGTTGAGAATAGATAGTAGTTCTAGTAATAGCTGGAAAATAATAGTATCTAACCCGCTTAATTATGGAGTTACTGTGCAATATAATTCGAAGCTTTGCTTTAGCGATGACGCAAAAAATTGGACCAACTTAAGAGATGTGAAAAACGTATATTTGAGCAAAGGAGGAACTTACAAAGCAACTATTTCTGAAAATTGGCTTGCTACCTCAATAACGTTTTCATATTGTGCTGGCGGTAAACAATTTATTTCTTATGCTGATAATTTAAATAGGCAAAAATTGACTATGGATTGCCATTATAACTATTTTTCAATATGATAAAAATTGGTAATCTTGAAAAAGTATATTATTTAAAGAATAAAAGCTTCCAGAAAGCTTTGAGCAATGTGAATTTGGAACTACCTGACAAGGGCCTGGTTTTGATTTGTGGGAAGAGCGGG
>FR878801.1:48889-61271 GCA_000434395.1 Clostridium sp. CAG:568
GAAGAGCGGGTCTGGAAAGACCACGCTCTTGAACATATTGGGCGGATTGGATTTCCAGACAAGCGGCGACGTAATTGTCGATGGTGAAAAGCTTGAGAAGAAGGATTTGGATTCATATAGGAACTATTATTCATCTTTTGTTTTTCAAGATTTGAATCTGATAGAAGAGCTCACCGTATTGGAAAATCTGGAGGTCAGTTTCGACTTAACCAGAAGGAAGTATGACAAGAATTTAATAATAGAGACGCTGAAGAAGGTCAATCTTCCTGACACGGAGATATCAATGGATGACTTCCTGTCCAGACACCCTAAGGAATTATCCGGCGGTCAAAAGCAAAGGGTATCCATCGCCAGAGCGCTTTTAAAGAATCCTTCAGTATTGATTTTGGATGAGCCTACCGCCGCCTTGGATGAGGAGAACTCAAAGCATATAGGTGAGATGCTTAAGGACATATCAAAGGACTGCCTGGTGATAGTCTCTTCGCACAATCTTGATGTGCTGTTTTCCTTAGCAGACAGGATCATAGAGATTGAGGATGGGGATGTCATATCGGATAAAACAATAAATAAGATTGAAGAAAACAATGAGAAGCAATTCGATAGCAAGAAAAAAGGACGTCTTGGCTTTTCAAACACCATGAAGCTGGTGTTCAGGTCCTTGTGGAAAAAGAAGGTTAGGCTGTTTGTATCTTTGGTACTGCAGATTGTCACCTTGTTTCTTTTCTCCATTTACTATCAATGCATGACGCCGGTCAACGAGGGACTGCTCAGGGCATTGTATTCCAGCGGAACTAAGACTGCTTTCTTGACTACGGATACAGGAGTGTATTCTCCTGAGGCTTCAAAGCTATATCTCAACGACGTGTTTAGAAGGCACAATGTTAGGAAATGGGATATTTGTGATTGTGGTTTCACTAATTTCGGAAATTTCGTGAAGGATACAGAAGTGGATTCTTGTTTTTTTTATATATCAAAAAAAGGAAAAGCAATTAAGATAGATGATAATTTCCCTTACTTAGAGAAATTCAAGGAATTAAAAGCTGAAACTCAGTGTAGTTATCCTAAGAATGCTGATGAGATTGCTATATCTGATATAAGCGCTGAGATCTTATTTCATAGTACTGAGTATAGACTAGATTCGTACGATGATTTCCATAGGAATGATTTAAAGTCAGTCGATGATTTGATTGGAAAAGAATATCAAGGAAAGAAGATTGTCGGAATTTTCTCTGCAACCAATCATGAACTGGATGGATTTTTAAAGAATCACTCTCTTCTTAAGGTGGATGGTCAAGATCAAAATCTTAGTGAAAGGGATAAATCTTTTTTGAATGGAGAGTTTCTATCTGGTTACGTATATGTCTCAAAAGATTGTGAAGAAGAAAAAACAAATGTTGTGAATGGATTTGTTAGTTTTTTATATGAAATCAAAGGTAACATTAAGGAAGATATGGATTTCTTAAACGATATTGATAAGGAGAGTTTAGCTGATGCTCCTGATACTCGAATATCTACATCTATGTCTTATAAACTTGAATATAAAAAGAATTATATTATGTTTTCCGCTATTCCTTCTTTGATAGAAAAATTAATTTATTTAGCTTTATTTATTATCAGTATTTTTATAAGTTGGTCATTGCTTTATTCAGCTATAAAAGATTTAGATCATAATCTAGGAATACTAAAGTCTTTGGGATGCTCTAAATGCGGGCTTTTGACTATTGCATTGTTATTAAGTTTTGGAATCAGTATCTTTGAGTTTTTATTAGTCTTATTTGGAATAGGAATAATAGATTCTTGTCTCGATGGACTTTATTTTTATGTTCCTTTGCTTTTAATTAAAATCGATTATATTTTGCTCTTGTTGTTATTTGTGATTGTGGTTGGATTAATTCCCTCAATTAGTGCAATAATAAAGTCTATTATTAAAAAGCCAATCAAAGTTATAAATAGCGAAGACTAATAATATTTATTGCTAAAAAATTAATGCTATATTAAGTAATAATTTGAATTTTTTCAATTATTAGTTAACCTCTCTACATATTTAAGATTAATTAAAGTAAAAACCTAAATAAATAAGAATATAATTATCTTTGAGTGATATAATTATGCGGTTTTCAGCAATAGGAGATTTGAAACGATATGTTCATTAAGAAAAAAGCTTTAATTACCACTGTTTCATTGCTTTCTTTGTTATTGACTAGTTGTGGTCAGAGAGCAAATAGTGGAAATGGTAGCAACACTGGTGATATTCAAGTCGATACAGATGCCAGTGGATTAGCTACGGTTAGAATTTATAAGAATAACGATTATTCTTCCAATGGTAGATTTGTTCCAGCTGATAAGGTGGATCTTGAATTAAATTATAACGATTTGTCTGGAACTCTTTCTAACAACAAGTCAGTCATGCCTTCTTTAGGCGATGCTAATCTTTTAGTAATTCCTGTTCATCTCCCTGGTGGAAATGAATACAAGACTGATAAAGTTAAATCTGATATCGAGAAGGTTTTCTTCGGAGACAAAGATGACTCTTCTTTAGGATTTAAATCGGTCAAGCAATACTATAGTGAAGCAAGTTATGGAAAGTTTAATTTGAATGGAACAGTCACTGATTGGTTCGATGCCACTACATTAGTCTCTGATGTCAAAGACATAACTTCAGGAACTGAAGGAACGATCGTGAATAAAATATTGAGAGGTGCAGTGGATTGGGCTGGCTCTTCTCAAGGAATAAATTTAAAAGATTTTGATAATAATGAAGATGGAAACATCGACGGTGTTTATTTAGTCTACGATCATTTGGATTGGACGACAGAAAACTACATTCAACACGAATCTAATCCTCAGTTTGATTCTTCCACTTTGAATCAAGCTTTTTGGAATTTCACTTATTGGGATTTCTATTCTGAATCTAAAAATGATAAGCCCGCAACTTCCGGCTTTTCATGGTCTAGTTTCGATATGATGTACACATCATATTGCGAAAGAAATAAAAATGATACTCCGGATTTATCTGACTTATCTAAAATCAAATTAGATTCTCATACATTCATTCATGAGTTTGGTCACCTATTAGGATTGGAGGACTATTATTCTTCATCTGATTCTAGCTATCATCCAGCTGGCGAATCTACTATGATGGATCAAAACATCGGAGATTTGGATTCTTATTCTAAGATGTTGTTGGGATGGGTCACTCCTTATGTCGTGTATGGAACTAGTGAAATCACTATTACAAATGTTTCTAAAAACAGTGGAAATTCAGTAATAGTCATTCCTTCAAACTATGCTGAAATCTCTCAAAGTGTCGAAGATGCAATCAAAGGGAATAGAATTGATAAATTTAGATATACATTCAATCCTTTCAGTGAATATTTAATGATTGACTTGTATACACCTGATGGAAACAATGAACAGGATACTTATGGACCTTACGTTTTTGATAGATCTGCCATGGCAAATAAAGTTGGTGTAAGAATCTATCACATCGATTCTAGAATCTTTAAATGTAAAGTTGTCGATTATATGGGTGGACAAAAGCTTGCCTACGTAGACGGATATGTTTGGGATGGTCAGATGCTCCAAGATGATGAAGCTATATTGATGCCTATATCCAACAATATGAGTGAATCTAAAAATTTCCAATTACCCCAAAGTTTTGATTACTTCGACCAAATCAGATTGCTTGAATCCAGTGGAATCAATACTTTTGATAAGAATGGAATGATGACTAATCAAACATTGTATTATTCTGAAAGCAAGCCTTTTGACATCATGTCTTATGGATATCAGTTCTTCAATGGACGTTATACATATGATGATGGAAACGAGCTTCCTTTTAAAGTAAAGGTTCTCAATGTAGAAGATAAAGGAGAGTAAAAATGAAGAAAAATTTATTTGGACTTATCGGATTGTCGATGACTATGTTCTTAGTTGGATGCAATCCATCTAATAATACTAGTCAAACTCCTGACGATAGTATATATAAGCACTCGGTCAGTGTTGAAGTGAGTGGGGCTACTGGTGGAAAGGTAGTGAATCCTGAAAATGTCACCTTGACTGAAAACTTTGATTCATTGACTGATAAGAAGTTCTACAACACTAGAGTTCTCCCTTCTACTGGTGATGTGAACATCCTTGTAGTTCCTTTGATTGTGCCCGGATATGAAACAATCGATATCGATGGTGATGGAATCGATGATAGCGAAAGAGTCAAGTCTGATTTAGACAAAGCTTTCTTCTCTTCTGGAAGAGATGATGTCTATTGCTCGGTTAAAGATTATTACTATCAATCCAGTTATGGAAAATTGAATCTTAGTGGTGAAGTCACAGATTATTGTGAAATCAATGATGACTTGGGATATAGTTACACCAATGCGGCTAACATCACTTTGTCCGATACTTACGATATCGTAAACAAGGTCTGCGATTGGTTGTCTGACACCAAGGGATTTGATTTGACTAAGTACGACAATAACAAAGATGGATACATCGATGGAATATGGTGTATATATTCTTGCCCTAATTATTCTAATGGTGGACCTAAAGGAGACGATAATAACTTTTGGGCTTATACATCATGGGGAAATCAAACCCCTACAAAGGATAGAAAACCCGATGTTTCAAAGCCAATCTATAACTTGTTCGGTTGGGCCAGTTACGACTTCATGTATGAAGGATACGGCATTAGCAAAATCGACACACACACTTATATTCATGAGACAGGTCACTTCTTGGGATTGAACGATTATTATTCTGATGTTTCTAGCTATAACCCTATTGGAAAAGTCGATATGATGGATTCAAATATCATCGATCAAAACATGTATTCCAAGATGCTATTGGGTTGGACCAAACCTTATTTGGTGACCGGAAATGGAACTATTGATTTGAAGAGCATGCAAAACGAAAATGCTTTGATAGTTATTCCTGGCGATTCCTATGTCATCAATGACAAGAATGAATTCGATCCTTTCAGTGAATACATTTTAATCGAGTTATACACAAATGAAGGATTGAACTATGATGATTCTAGAAGAAGTGTTTCTGATAGACCTTTAGCTATGAACGATAAGGGTGTGAGAATCTATCATATCGACAATAGAAAATTTGTGGTCGATGTGAAATCAAAGAAAGATGATGGAACTTATACTTCTAAAGAATATAAGACCGGTGATACCATCAATTCTCAACATAAGATTATTCTTCCTATGTCTAACGATAGAGGATCGAGCAGATACAACTATGGATTTGGAGTTGATTCTAATGATAATCTCTTCGATGAAGTTAGAGTTATAGAAGCCAACAATGTCGATTCGTTTAGCAATGGTGGATATCAAACTTCCAAGACTTTGTTCAAGGAAGGATCTTCATTCGATATTGGAACATATAGCAAGTTCTTCATCAACAAGTCATCTGATAAGACTAAAGGTTTGTTAGATACAGGAGATTCTTTCTCCAAGACTATTTCAATAGGAGAGATTAAGTAATATGAAAAGAAATAAAATAATCATCTCTTTAGCATTGCTTTCCTTGTTAAGCTTGACAAGCTGTGGCAATAGCACTTCTATAACCACTCCTTCTGACAAAACGGATAAAAAGCCTATTGACTACAATTCCGGCAAGGGATTAGAAGGAAATCAAGATGCCGATGACGTCATCGATGATAGCGATAGTGTATTGAACGGCTTCTTGAGCGGTGTCTCGGGTGTGAGTCGCTACTCTTATGAAGTCACCAGCACGGTTCAAAATAATGAAGGTCATTTCACAGATTACTTTGATTCTAAATGCTGGTACAACTTAGATCACGAAGATGATTCGGCTAGTTTTGGATTGGCCTTGGATGAAAACAATAAATTATTCAAATACTATTTGAATGATGACTATGATCCCACCCCTTCGCTTTATCAGTATACTAAATATACGACCGATGGAGTGACTATCGATGACACGCTGTACGGACCTTTGAACCTAGCTACTGTCGGCATGCTCTCAACTTTGGACGGAATCACTCCTAGCACTGCTGAAGTGTCTATCGGAACTAAAGTATCGACTAACAAATATATGTTGACTTCATCCGATGTCCTTTCGGTCTTTCAATATATGACCACGTATGGATCATCCATATCTAGCTATATAACTACCTGTTATATCAATATCCTCGATATGGATAGTCTCGAATTTGAGTGTCAAATCGATTTAGGAAGTTATGGATCGATAACTGGTCATTTCACTGATTTGACTGATAAGTCTTCGATTTTGGATAAGACAAAATTAAAGTTGGCTTCAAAGACTTTAAAAGGTGTTGAGAAATATGATGATGTCACTAAATTCATGGATGTTTTGAATCAAAATAATTTCACCATCAAAGGTTATAACATACATCTATCTAATGGAAATGAATTGAAAGCTGATCCTTACACTGTTTACTGTACTAATAACTATTTCTATTTTGACTTCAAAAATTCTTCATATCATGACTTTGGATATGTTTTAGTTAAGAAAGGAACAGAAGTTACTTATTATTCTAAGAAAGCCGATTACGACTATACAAAAAATCCAAGCGATGAATACGATAAGACAAAGTTAGTACCTACTACTAAAACTTTGAATTATGATGCTTGTTATGGATTCACCACTGACAATAATGGAAATTTATTCTTCGATTATTTCCACGGACCTGTCGAGACAGAGACTACAAAGTACAATGAAGAGTATGAATACTTGAAGGATATTCCTGAAAGTGAGCGTAAAGAGAATGTTCTTTACATCGTTAAGGAAGAAGGAACTAATATCAAAGTTGTATACGAATGGAAGAAGAGCGGAAACAAAGAGACATATTCCTGGGCTAGATATTCTGGATGGTATAACGATGTTGGTGCATTCTATGTCAACGATATTCAAGCTACTTTCTACCCTTATAACATGGGAATTACTCAATATGCCGAAGCTTATTTGGAGCAAAGCCTTACTGACAGTAACTATTATCATTCCAATAATAGTGAATTGATGTCTGGTTGGGCTAATGGATTGTTCGGTTGGGGTTGGCAATCTAGTACCAATTGGATGAGCAGTGTCAAGGATTCCTATATTAAATTGACTAAGGATAACGATGGAAACATCACTAGCGGTGAAGTTGGATTGAAGATGCAAGCAAATTATCAAGGAACATATGGACTTCACTCGGTCTATTACACCTATAGCAATTTCGGTTCTACTTCTCATACTGTCACTGAGACATTCTTGACTGGATTGGGGGTGAGTTTCTAATGAAATTTAAAAATATTATCGTTTCTTTATCCTTGATTTCCTTGTTGGCTTCTTGCTCCAATCAAACGACAACTCCTGTTCCTACAACTCCTAGCGATAATTCATCCAATACTGGTGATAACGATTACCAACCTGTAGGTGAATTACAAAGATTGATGAAAGAAATAAAGAAGGATTCTAACTTCTCTATCGGATATCATGTAAGTAACTATGATCAAGGTGAATCCGATATGAACTTCTTCTTCACCAATTATTCATTTCAACAAGGAAACAATACTAATTCTCAAGGTATAGCTCAAGGTGATGGATTCATCTATAGATATACATTGGATGACGAAGGAAATGTCGATGCTGGAATTCCTTTGGTCAACTATAACACTGGGGTAAGATATGATGAAATTTATTCATATATCAACGGTGTAGCTAATTTGGATTTGTCCAAACTCCCGACTGAGACTGATGATGATGGATATTATCCTTATGAGTTCGGCCAAGAAGGAAATGAAGCTAATGATTTGGTCATCATGACAGTCTTCCTTAGACAGACTCAAGGTTCTTTGTATCCTAAGTCTCTCAAAATAAAGACGATCGGTGACTCTATCTTATTCGATTCGGTTCTTTTGACTTATGGAGAATCATCAGACAATCCTTTGGACTTGAGAATTCAGTCCAGTGTTTATGATATAAACAGTACGACAAATTCTCAAATCAAATCTTATATAGATTCGGGAAAGACAGCTAAGGATCCATTGAATTTTGATTTCTATAAGGTGTTCAATAAATATTTGAACTGTAACGATAACTATACAATTTCATTAGATGGAACTGGAATGACTAACTTGTCTTCAGCTTATAAGCTTGATTACACTGAGAAACGCACTCAAGATGGAATTTTGGATGTTTTTTCTAGTGGGGAGAGAAGTGGTGCGATGATGGATCAAGGATCATTGAATTATTTCAAATTAGATTCAAATAATAAATTGAGCATAATCGGTACTCCTATTGCTGATTCGGATGGCAATTTCTATGAATCCATATACGGAGACTATAGGACCTCTTTCAGCTCATTTGATTTCTCATTGCTGAGTGGATATGTGAAGAATAATGAAGAGAAGATATATTATTTGACTGATAGTCAATTCGTTTATTATTTTGCTCATCTATGTCAAATCAATGTGCAGGATGATTTCAGTGTAGATGGTGTCACTATTCAAATAACAGATGAAGATAAAGCTGAGTTTACTGCTACTTTTGATCTATATAGCAAGAATACTGGAACTAGATATGGTAAATTTAAAGCTAAGTTCTTCGACGTCAACAACACATCAATTCCTGAGGTTACAGATTATTTGTCCGAAGGCGATGAGCCTTCGACTCAAACAAAAGCTGATTTGAAGACTGTATTGGATGCCTTTAAAGGAAACAACTATTCTTATGACACTTTGGTGAATAGCAAAGGTATGGCTAAAGTCTTCTATAATCCCTCCTATTATTTCCTTCAAGTATATGGAGATCCTAATACCAATGAAGGATACTTGAAGGACGGTGACCATATTTATTCCTTTGGAGTTCAGTATGAGACTGATACAAGCGGACAGATTATATATGATTCAAACAATGATATGATTGTCAAGAATTTTGTTGTGAACAACAAAGGTACAGATTATGCTGATGCTATTCATAATATGAAGCTTCCCGGTATTGGAAAAGTTTATAGCGATGAGAATTCATTGAATTATATGTCTGAATTCTCTCAAGACTTATATGATACTGATAAGTATGACATAGGAACATATGGTGGAATTACATATTGGAATTTAAACGACTATACTTTAAGTCAAAAGATATTTGATTACGTTTATTCCGAAACTAAATCATTATTGCCTTTAGGTGTTGGAGTTAAAGTTTCAAATAAAGCCGATTCGAAAAAACTGTCTTTGATATTAGCTAGCACTATGTCAGATGGTTCTCAAAGCGGATATGCTGCTTTGACTTACTATGATATCGGAACTACTTCCAATCCAATTATAGAGAGGCAAATTGAGAATTACTTGTCTAACAAGTAATAGAAAGGATTTGATGCTTATGAAAAAAAGAAAATTAATTCCTGCTTTATCTTCTTGGTTATTATTGACTTGCCTTATAGGATGCAACGACAATAATATTAATCCTTCAAATACTAGTGGGAAGCCTTCGACAGGTGTTCCTTCGACCGTGACTCCTACTGATAAAAAGCCTGTCACCAAAGTAGAAATAAATGGAACGAAGACTTTAATAGTCGGAGAAGATACAAAGCTCATAGCTAATACTGAAGTGACCTGGTCTTCTTCAGATGAGACAGTTGCAACTGTCGATGAAACTGGAAAGGTTCATGGTGTAGCTTCAGGTTCTGTTACCATTACTGCTACTTCTATTGAAAATCCTAGTCTTTCAGCTGAATGGGAGATTTCGGTCAGCATGAGAATTCCTTCCAAGGATAAGTTGAACTTCAGTGCTAAGATCGATGGAAGTGAAGTCTCTCCTGTCGATGGAAAGTATAGTTTTCCTTTAGGAAAAGAAGTAATACTTACTATTAATTCTCAAGAAGGATTTATGACTCCTAGCGTCACATTCAGCTTGACTCTTCCTAGTGATGTCGATCAAACAATATGCAGTGTCGAAAATATTGCAGATACGACTAATTCAGCTGAATTTTTAGGAATAGGTAGCTTTGAAGGTGGAACCTTGACTGCAACTTGCTCTTTTGGAGATAGTGAAAGCAAGAGTATAAAGATGCCGATTCAATTCGATGTCATCGATACTAATGCTGATAACAAAGCCAACTTCTTCAATAAGTTTGAAGGATGTGAAGCTGTCGAGAAGAATTCGTTGACCGATGCTAGAATTACTGAAGAAACTAAGACTACTGATTTGACTGATGCTTCTATAAATCCTGAAACACAGCATAAATCCTATACTTATGCTTTGTTTACCGATGCCGTTTATGTCAATGTGACTGGAGATTCCAAAGAGGATTATTTTGCTGGATCCAGAAATGGTTCTACATATCTTTTCGATTATGACGGTAGCAAGATTGGAACTTTCTATAAGTTTGGTAGTTCAGAAAAGTTAGGTGAGTCCTTCGTATTGTTGAATCATGCACCTGTCTATGGACTTGCTAATAGAATCAAAGCTTTATTCGATTCATCTTATGGATTAGATACTGGTTTGGTCAACTTTGGAAATTATGCAGCATATGCATATTCCATTTTCACTATAACTCGTGAAAAGGCAGAGGTAGTATCTAATTTCGATTATGGTTCTACACATTATGAATTGAATTTGACGGTGAATTTCGACGGAAGCAAGATTACTTCCTTTAAGTTTACTGAATTGTCTCAAACTTCAAAAAAGAAGATTGAATATAGTCTTGAAGGATCTAACTTCGTTTACGGAGAAAAGAAGATCGATAGTCAAGATAACAACGAATCCTATTTGTCTTTTGATACATTCTATTACAAGACTCTAAATCTAATTTGTTTAGGTGGGACTAATGTCGATTCTGTAGGTGACTACACCAACACTGATAAGTATGGAACTAGTGATGATTTCAACGCTGAAGAGAATGCTTATATTCTTCCCAAATATAAATCGTTGGCAATGCGTATAGATCCAACACTTGGAAATCCTATCATCGATAGCATAACAGTGACTCAAGATAACCAAGATGTGATTGTCTCATCCATAGGTAGCAACGGACTAGTCATTTTCCAACCTAAGACTGAAAGAGAGCAACAAGATGATGGAAGCTATAAGGATGTCGTAAAAGAAGGAACCACAACCTTTACTTTAACTTCAGCAAAGAATAAAGTTTCTACTTCTATAAAAGTCGAATTTAAGACTGAGACTATCAATGCTATAGAAGTCAAGGACAACAAGCCTAATAACAATGACTTTGGTGATGTCTATTTGAATGATAATTCAAGTTACTTTACATTAAAAGCTTCACCTAATGATGATCAGGTTGATTATGAATACGAAGCTATAGACTCTCAAACTGGTGCTTTAATATCGGATTTGAAAGTCGATCACTATGTAGATGGAAACATCGATGGTTTATCTAGCTTCTATTACTATATTGTTGGAAGCAAGGTTGGAACATATAGCTTCAAAATCAGAGTTAAAGGAACTGCTGTTTCTACTAAAGATATCTTTACTATAAACATTAAATCTCCTTTGTCTGATACTGAGATATATAACTATGTAAAGGATAAGACTTATAAGATAACTACAAGTACTTCAGTCCAGACTGTTAAGTTCACATCTAATACAAGTATTGCTTATACTTATAAAAATGAGAGTTCTGGAATAGATCAAACCGAGAATATTGCAGTGACTATCACTAATGGAAAAATCAAGGTTAACGATGTCGAAGAAATTAAGATTACATCTAGTAAAATTGATGATACTGTAGATTCAGAAGGCTCTACTTCAAAAACTACATTCACTAGCACTTATAGAGGTCAAAAATTCAACTCATCTTCTAAGTATTATATTGGTGTGATGGCTGAGAATATCAGAGTATCTTTTGACTTTAATACTTTGGGAATATTCTTCATCAACAATTATGGTGGATACGAGAAACAAGAATTTCAAGTGGATAAATCTAGTCAAATTGATATAGATAACCTTCCCTCTTATTTGAATGGAAAGACATTGGTGAATAATGATTTGAGTTGGATTATTGGTGCAGGTAACTGCACGGTCAGTGTCTCCTTTACTTCGACCCACGCCTCCTTGACAATGGTCAATAATCAGAACACAACTATTGGAACACTTGAGTTTGACTATGCTTACGATTCTACAAGCAATGGAATAGTTGTTTCAAACAGCACTTCTATTACTAGACCTGCTTCTATGGGTGGATTTTCGTTATCTGTCATGAAATTGACTTTGTCGGCGGATAAGTCATCGATCGATATCTCTATTGGAGCTTTATCTCAGTATTCTGAAGAGCCGTTGACTTCAGAAGTCGAAATCAAATTGTTCTAGCATTTTGTTTCTTTAAGCTGATAACCGATAAAGGCTATCAGTTTTTATTTTAGCTTTAATTAAGTAATACTTTCCCAACCAA
>FR878802.1:0-54835 GCA_000434395.1 Clostridium sp. CAG:568
TGCACTAGAGAGTTTTTTTCTGTATTAGCGACTGATTTCTTCTATTGTTTCGTCACTCCGTATGAATCACAAAGTTTAATTCTGTCTGGAATGATTAAAATAGTTTGTTGCTTTATGGCTTTGATGATTCTAATCATTAGAAAAGGAATCTTCTATTCATCGAATCAGGAACAAGAAATGGCTTTGATGTCAAACTTGTTAGACAAAGAAAGAGAGCAGTTTGAGAAAAGTAGAGAAAATATAGATATCATAAATTCTAAGTGCCATGATTTAAATCACCAATTATCCAAACTAGAAGGAAAGATAACAGATGAAGAACTATTATCTTTGAAAGAAGCTACTTCCTTCTATGATTCAACCATAAAAACGGGTAATGATGTAGTAGACTCAGCAATTTACGAGAATCAACTGATTTGTCAAAAACACAACATCAAATTAACTTGTATGTGCGATGGAAATCTTTTGAATTTTATGGAAAAGACTGAGTTATATTCTTTGATAACAAATGCTTTGTCTAATGCAATCAAAGCTGTCGAGAATCTCCCTGATGATAAAAGAATTATCGATTTTACTTTAGCCAAGAAGAATGGAATTATATTATTAGAGATTGATAATTATTTTGATGGTGAAATCAAATTCAGTTCTTCTAATCTTCCAATATCGACCAAAACAGATGGGAAGAACCATGGCTTTGGGTCTAAATCAATTTCATACATTGTCAATAGATACAACGGAACATTATCCTATTCTACCGACAATCAAATATTCAAATTACTTATTTCATTTTAAAAATCCTAGCCGCTGAGCTAGGATTTTTAATTTCAATGTTTCTAATCTACTTTTTATTCCCTGGTAAGAATAAAACAACTATTTCAGTTATAGTTCCAATAAGGAATAATATCAAGAAAGTCAAATAGATTCCAAGATTTCCTCCAAACCAATTAACACCGGTCATCAAGTCTGCTAGGGGGTAGCAAGCAAGATATAACTGTCTTCCACATCCAACTGAATAGAATGCGACAGAAACTAATGGTGCATAATCATTGATGTACTTAAATCTAACAAAGAACGATATTATTCCTATCAAGCTTCCGATTAGAAACATGATGAATGCAAATGTTCTCGAATAGTCTTCAATCTTCAATTCACCCGGATTAATAATCAAATAAGGGATCGATACGATCAACATAAACAAAGATATTCCAAAAGATAAGTATTCAATCCAAGAACAATCTTTTGAAAAAATATTCTTAAAATAATTCTTCATTTGATTACATCTCCTTTTTCTTTCTGTTTTCCAAGACTTCGAAAGTAACATCCAAAGCTAAGAAAATGCCAGTAACGCTTCCTAGCACTGAAATGACACTGATAATTCCTGTTTCCCACCAGCTAGCACCTGTATCGATGACAACATCATCACCAGCCATAGCAAAATTACGTGAAATCGTATAGAAATAATGTTTAGCGATGGTTCTAGCTTTACCCCAAAGATGACCATCTTTATCCTTTATCAAAGCATTCTTCAAATCAGATGTTCCTCTAGTCTCATCATTATTGAACTGATCGATTCCAGCATCAACGGATTCATTAGTATATAGATAATATCTACTTCCTTTAGATGAATCTGTCATAGCAACACCTTTGAATCCCCATTCGTTTCTTAGTACTTGAGTCATAGTAGCTGGATCCATAGAAACAACATTAAATCCAACCCTAGTATTTGAAGTCATCGTACCCAATGATCCACCTTTGGTAAAGCTTCCTTCAAATCCTTTCAAAGGTCCTTGTCTATAGGTTTGCTCAGTCATGATAGTTGAATTACCATTTCTCCAAGTTTCTTGATCGTTAGCACAGAAATGCTTTACATAAGTGGTCAAGCCTTTTTCGGTAGCAGCCTTAGTTTGAATAGACCCGACCAAATATGAAAGGATAGTATCTTCGGAATAGTATTCATAGTTTCTTCCTGCATATGGTGTTCTATGCATGTTAGCTCCGAATCCATACACTCCGTTTTGACCTACAGCCATTCCATCCTCAGCCATGAATTTTCCTCTCAAAGCGATAAGTTCATCGTTGAATGTCGAAGTCGCAACTACTTCACTGACATGTGAGAATCCGACATTTGATTGAATTCCATCTGGTCCATCAGCAGCTGAGGTTTGAGGAACTCCAAGTTCTTCAATAGCGTCATTTCCAAACTTTTCGCCACAAATCTTTGCTAATTGAGTCGGAGTCAATTGATCGATGAATTTATCCCATTTCTCATCGTCTTCATAAGGAACATTGCGCATATCCTTCAAAGTGATCGGAGTCTCATATTTCTGTGAAAACTTATACGAAGTCACATCAGGTGCATCGCTAGGTTTAACATAAGTATGACCTTCCAAAATAGTTTTAATTTGATCGTTGACGGTCAAGTTTTCAATTCTAGATGGATATGTATTCCAATCAGATCTAGTCAAATAATTGACTGTATCTTTCATAAAATAATTTATATCCATATCGTCGAATTGGTTAGATACTATATTTCCAGTATCAGGAGATTTAGCGTAAGTTATATTATCCAAAGAAGACAGAGTAGTTTTAACTGCATTTTGCTTATTTCCGGTTACTATTTGTCCATCTTGATCAAACAATCCAGAAATGCCTTGTAATGCCATAACATTATTTAAAGCATCATGACAATCTTTTCCAATACTGAAATAATAATCTCCTGGATCAAAAACATAGCAACCTTTCTTTGTTGAATCAGCTCCGTTAACAGCCTTATTATCATATGTTGCAAATAAATAATCATCTGCGGTTATAGTTATGGTCTCACTCTCATTTGCTTTAAGGTTCTTCGTCTTTCCATAGCCTATAAGCTGTATAGCTGATTTCTCTGCATTTCCAGTGGTATAAGGAAGTGAAGCATATAGTTCTACAACATCCTTACTCTCTCCAGAATAATTATCGCTTCCCAAATTGGTAACTTTGACTTTTGCCTCGACCACATGTTTGTCTCTATTCCACTGTATGCTTTCAATTTTTTCTTCAAACTTAGCATATGAGATTCCATATCCGAAAGGATATGAAATTTCATCCGCATAGTTCCAAGCACCATTAGAAGCATAAGATCCAATTGTATTCTTTGCATTATTCTTTCCTTGAACTTGATCAAAGTATCTAGTCTCATAATACTTATATCCGATATAAATATCTTCTGCATAGACTAAATATTTATTTTGACCTGGTTCAGTAACATTTGAATAATTGAAGGATCCAAAGTTTCTCATAGCCGGTGAAGACAATGAGTTTGTAGCATATGTATCAACAGTTCTACCGCTTGGATCATATTCACCTTTCAATACTTTAGCTACACCTTCAAATCCAGTATATCCTGGATAGCCTATCCAAAGACATGCATCAACTCCTAGTGACTCTAATTCACCAACTTCCATCGTGGTAGCTGTATTCAAAAGAACGACAATCTTTTTGAATCCACTGGCTTTAGCCAATTCGATGGTTTCTCTTTCTTCTTGATGAAGTGAAAGCATCCTAACACCTTGATTGTCGATAGGATCTCCGTTTTCATCTGCCCCATTGTCTTGGTTTGAATCGCCTTTACTAGCAAAATCTTGCTGTTCTCCTGAAAATCTACCCAGAGTGATCAAAGCCACATCGTTATATTGACTGAAAGAAGACTTCATTCCATCATCGTAGAAGTCCTTTCCGACTTCCCCGATGAATCCACGACTTCTTTTCACAGTCGAGTTCTTCAATGCATTATAAACATTATCATTTATAGAATATCCTTCGTTCTTCAAGGCTTGATATAATGAAACAGCTCCGCCTTCTTCAGTTGTGATAGATCCTCCAGATGCACCCTTGAATATATTGTCTGCACTAGTTTTACCTAAGAGTGTCATCTTAGAACCAGCTGCAATTGGCAATGCATTATTGTTGTTGAATAAAAGAACAGATCCTTCAGCTTGAATTTGAATTTCATTCAATCTCTCTGCTTTTCTCATTTCTTCAATTGAAGAATAATCAGAACTTTGGGTATTAGGTTTTGATATTCCAAGGAAAATATCTACTTGTCCTGAATTTTCAAATGCGAGAATTCCTGCATAAGAACAAAGTGCAGTCAAAAGAGCAAATGTTCCAGTAAGTCCCCTAAACAACTTGCTTTTTTTCATTTTATATCTCCTTATCTATTAATAAAGTTGAGCAGTGTAATCAACATAATCAAAATTAGCTGTTCCTTCAGTTACAGCAATACTTGTGGCTTTTGTATTAAAGGAATTCAAATATTCGCTACCACTGGCATATTGTTTAACTTCTTGAGTTGTATTATCCGTGAATTGAGTATGAGTCTTAGCTGCATCGTCCCAGTTATCTGAATCAACATAATATTTACCATCATAATTCATTGTAACTCTACTAGGAGCAGAAAGGCTTATATCAGACATTGAATCATCCAATTCATTGGCTGTTTTGGTATATGTTCCATAGAAGGAAAGAACATAATTTGCTCTTTCATTTCCTTGAACACCATTTCCTTCCTCAGGAAGAACTAATCCAGAATAAGAAGTCGAGTAAATGGAGAAGCAATAATGAGTCGAGTCCAAGAGATCCAACACTTGTTGATTCATAGTTGTCACATAATAATTATAGGTAGGTCTCACATTCATATAGCCTAAGGATGCGTTGCTCATGTAACTACCTGTAATTGAGTATCCTACAGCAGAGGTTGAAATACTTGTTCCTTCATCTAAGGCTTCGGTTTTGAAGAAATCAAAGCTAGCTGCTGTTTTCGAAACTGAAACATTAACAGGCTTAAAGGCAAGAGCTTTCATGAAATCTTCTTTGGTCTCATAGGTGACTTTATTAAAATAGGCACCTGTTCCAGTAACAGGATGAAAGTTCTCTGAATCGACATAAAAGTTAGAATTGAAATTTCTTACTATTCTTGTAGGAGTAGCTAAAGATACATCCAGTGTATCTTCATCTAACTCATTAGTTTTTTGAGTACAGGTTCCATAATAACGAGTTACAGAGCTTTCACGAGCAGAACCAGTGGCATCGTTTCCTACATCAGGTAAAACCACTCCTGAAAAACATGATGAATCCAAAGTCAAACAATAAGTGTTGTCTGAATAAAGTTGAATAGTTTCAAATGAAAAAGTGGTCCAATAAATTTGGTTTGTTGGTCTCATATTTTGATACTGAAGAACAGCAGGTGAAATATAAGCACCAGTCAAAGTAACATCGGTAGGATCGTCTTTCTTTCCAGTGTTTTGAGAATTACCTACATTGGAATTTGCTGAATTTCCATTAGTAGGCTTTGATTCATTGCAAGACATAAGTCCCAATAAAGAAGAAGACAAAAGAATAATTTTTAATAATTGTTGTTTCATATTACCCTCCTAGGTAATCGCTTTCAACCATAATTTCTTTCTCTTCTATTATCAATTGAATTAGAACAAACTGTTTATTTTTTATACTGAATTGTATACTCTTACAATAGTAATGGATTTAAATTATGAGTAAAACAATAGAACAAATAGTATTCGGTAAATCTAAATTCAATAATGAAAAACTACTCAATTATGGATTTAAACAATATGATGATTCTTTTAAATTCGAAAAGAAATTATCGATTGATAATATGATGCTCATCCTCGAGATTCAATCAAACAATGTCATCAATTCCAAAGTTATAGATTTAGATGTCAATGAAGAGTATTTAAACTATAAATTCAGCAATAAACTTGGTGAATACGCCTATAAAATAAAAGAAGAAGTAATAGATATATTAGAAGATATTAAAGAGAATTGCTCTATTGAAACTAATTACAGATTCGATCAATCCAATCGAATCGATTCATATATTTGTAAAGCATACAAAGTAAAGCCAGAATTTCTAGGAAAATCAAATCCTAGTTCCGGTGTATATAGGCACTTAGAAAATAGAAAATGGTTTGGTCTTATCATGAACATAGACAAAAGAAAATTAGGTTTGAAATCTTCGGATGAAATAGAAATTATCAATTTGAAAATCACTCCTCAAATCCTAGAAGAAAAATTAAAATCAATCGGATATTTCAAAGCATATCATATGAATAAGAAATCATGGATTTCAGTATCTTTAGATGATTCTTTATCGGATGAAGAAATAATAAGATTGATTGATTTGTCATTTGATTTGACAAAAGACTAGTAAATATTGTGTTTATTACCTATTAAGTTGTTTTTTATTACTTGTTGCCAACTAAATAATTGTAAATATAAGTTTTACAATACATACTATAAGAAATTTCGACAGATAGATTTATAATAAAGCGTTAGAAGGGTGATAGTTATGTTCAAAAGAAATAAAAAGAAATATCTCATCGCATTTGATATGGATGGGACTTTATTAAGAAGTGACAATACTGTAGGAAAGAAATCTAGAAGGATTATAAAGAAATTAGTAAAAATGGGTAACTACGTCACAGTTGCTAGCGGAAGACCTGTTAGAGTAATCTTATCCTATTATGAAGACTTAGGTTTGAATGGACCAATAGTCTCATATAACGGATCTTTGGTATCTGATCCATCAGATAGTTCTTTTGTGCCATCTAAAAGATTATTTCCTAAGGAAATCATTATCGATTTTCTTAACAAAGTCGGATACGATAAAATCGACAATGTCCTCATAGAAACTGAGAAAGCAATAATATCAAAGAAAAAAGATCAGACTTTGCAAGGCTTTTATCACAAAGAAGGAATGGAAGAAAGAATTGGAGATGTCAGAACACTGATTGATGACGATTGTTTTATTTGTGTATTATCGATGGCAGATCACAAATTCGATGAAAGATTAGTGAACGCTGCTTTCTACTATCCTAATATGGGACTTAGATTTTGGGGTGGAGTCGAAAGCAATTTTTCCGAACTATATTGGTTAGATGTATCAAAGACATATGGATTGGAACAAGCAAGACAAAAACTGGGTTTATCAAAGGATCAAATAATAGTAGTAGGCGATGCTGATAACGATGTAGAAATGCTCACTGAATACCCCCATTCTATAGCAATGATAAATGGTGAAAACCAAGTAAAGAAAAGAGCGTCGACTGTCTCTAAATACGATAATAACCACGATGGTGCTGCAATAGCAGTCTATGAAATGATAAAGAAATTAAGAAAAGAAAATTGAAGAATATAATATCGACTAGCCTATCTCAATGAGAAAGAAATAGATACCTGCACTATAAAAGTAACATCACAATCAGATTTAAAGAAATTGCTTAAATAAAAAAAGCCAAAAAGTGAGGCCTTATGCCTCACTTTTTCATTGAATTTAAAGCAGGTAAATAATAGCAATAATAACTAATGATATAACCTATAAAAAATCAAATAGAAATCAAGATATAAGCAGAGAAATTCCACTTTCTCTTCTTTCTTGCATTTTTATTCAATTAAATCTTTATATGGTCTAACAATGTCTTTTCTAAGAGCACTGATAGTTGAAGCAAACCCATAAGAAGCAAAATCAAAGAAGCCAAAGTTGTTGATCAATGAAAAAGCACCAATAGCTAAAAGGCAGGAACCACTTATAGCAAATCCATCACACAAAGACTTGTAGTCACGAGACACTCCATAATAAACAGCTAAAAATATCGATATTCCTAATATTATACTCATCAAACCCCTGATTCCTATTTGACCATATTTTGAATTCATTATCTTTTTAACATTATCCATATCCTATTCCTTTCTTCCTAATTATTTACTTTTTTCTTATAAAAAACCTATAAGACAAAAAAAGCTATCAGTCTTGGACTGATAGCAATTTTAATTCTTTTTGAAATTAGTCGAGCTTGAGATGGCTTCTGAAATCATCGATGATCTTATGAGCCAATTCTTGTCCTAATTTTTCATTTGGAGTTACTGTTTCAACATAAATCTTGCATTTAGGTTCAGTTCCAGAAGGACGGCAAGCAAGCCATCCATCCTTGAAGAAATACTTCAAACAGTCGCAAGAAGGAATCTCAGTGATAGGTGTAACTTCACCAGTTACTAAGTCGAAATGCTTTCTCTCGAGATAGTCATCACATGCGATGACCTTATCTCCTCCGATTACCTTCAAAGGATTGACACGAAGCTCATGGAGTTGCTCGGTCATCTTCTGACGTCCAACCAATCCATTGACATAGATGTTATCGACGACATTTTCATAATGACCGAATTCCTTCTCAAGTTGTGCAAAGTATTGATCGACAGTCATTCCATTACGATAGCACCACTCGACCATATCAGCAATTGCAATATTAGATTGGAGACAATCCTTATCACGTACGAAGGGTTGGGTGATATAACCATAAGATTCCTCATATCCAAATTCAAATGGTTCATCAGGAGTATGCTCAATCATGTATCCGGTGAACTTGAATCCAGTAGGAACCCACTTGACCTTAAGGTTGAACTTCTTTGAAGCTACATCAGCACCGAAATTAGATGTGACGAACGAAGAAACGATATAACCATTGTCATGAAGTGTACCGAGTTTCTTACGCATAGTCATCAAATAATTGATGAGAAGTCCGCCAGTTCTATTTCCAGTGTAAAGGTGGAATTCATTATCACTTCCGATAAAGCCGAATCCGACACGGTCAGCATCAGGATCGTTGCAAAGTGCGATGACATAAGAAGGATCATTGGCATGTAATTCCTTCAAAAGTTTTTCAGCCTTCACAAAAGATTCAGGGAATTCAGGGTTAGGGAAGTGAACACCATCAAAATTTCCATCCCAACGATCTTGACCAGGAACAGAAGTGACAGTATATCCGAGCTTTCTCAAAGCCCAAGGACCCAAGAAGACGTTACATCCACATTGAGGAGTGTAAACAATCTTGATATGTCTTTCGCCAGGAAGTGAAGAAGTACTAGCTTCACGAGCGATAAACTTCTCATCGAAGTTCTCACCGAGAACGGTGTTGACTCCAGAAACTGTACCTTCTTCAGGCTTGACTTCAACATCGAGGAAATCAGGAAGAGAGGCAATCTCCTTCATCAACATATCGATGTTCTCATAAACCATCTGGCATCCAGTTTCATCATAGACCTTGTATCCGTTATAAACACAAGGGTTATGTGAAGCAGTCACCATAACACCAGCACAGCAATGCATCTCACGAGTTGTATAAGAAAGCTCGGGAGTAGGGTGTGGGCAAGCAAAAGTGAATGTGTTGATTCCATATGCATTGAGAATATCACATACTTCCTTTGCAAATTCTTGAGAATGATGACGGGAATCAAATGATACAGCTACGCCACGCTTCTTTCCTTCTTCTCCATAGTGGTGGATGACGAAGTTTGCCATTCCAACAGTAGCCTTTTGAACAACCAAAGGATTCATTCTATTGGTTCCAGGACCCATTTCTCCACGAAGACCGGCAGTTCCAAAAGCGATATCGCCACCAAACATATCACGTAACTTGTCGTCGCTAGAATTACGAATGATTTCCTTGTCAGCATCACTGACTTTAGGACTATCCAACCACATCTGAGCACGCGCTTTAAAATCCATTGTTTATTTCCTCTTCCTACCCTTTTTTTCCATATCAAAACAAGGGTTAATAACCATTTGTTATTATAGTCTTTTAAATATACTTTTTTCAACAAAATTTAAAGTTTAGACATCGTATACTTTATTGACTCTTCAAAGTCGGAATTTCATTTATATATTCCCATTCAATCCCCCAATGAAAGTTATTAGAAATCATATCTTCCGCTTCATACGAGGAAGTATTTCCATTAAAGAAAACAAAGGAATCTTCACTCCACGTCTCCGGCTTTACATCAGACTCTGAAAATTTAATAGCATTCTCGTCCACATCGATAAAAGCCTCAGCTTCTATACAAGCGATATCTTTAGACAAAAACAATGCCTTAGGACCATATCATAAAGATATAAAAGTTCAGGGCGAATGGTATAAGTTCTACCAATTATAGTTTAAGAAGCGTTAACAAAAATATCAAAACATAAGTCCCTTATCTAATTCTATTGATAACTAATTTGCTAGTATCAATCATTTCATTATCTTTTCTAATTGAAAATACTTTTTATGATCATCATCGATCAGGCTTTTCAATCTCATCAACCCATCGCTGAAATTAGAAACCTTAGCGTATGAATTGATATAAGGCATCGTCAAAAAATCATATGAAGTCATGATTCTTTCATCTCCACCATTGATGGTGAAGAATTCCTTCAGTGTTTTATATTCTTTTCCTTCGAAAAAGAACGATTTCTTTTTCGATAATAAATATCCTAAATCAAACCAACTCTCAATAGGATGAGAATTATATTCATCAGTTATTCTCTTTATCGAGCTATAAAAAGTCGGTCTATTTTTATCCAGTCCTTTAATTTCTAAGAATCTGAGAAGCAATCCTTTAGATAGTAAAGATTGTAATTCGACAATGGGTCTAGGCGCATTGTTCAATATCGTGAGTCCTAATTCATTCGAGTCATTCAATCTAATACCGCCCAATGCTAATTTATGTCCAGGATTTAGTAGGAATGATATTTCAAAAAGAGCAATTTCTTTATCTTTGTTGTCTAAAAAAATACTGACTGCCCTCTTGCCTTTCTCAATATCCATCTCATATAGCCAGTTAGTAAATGATGAATCGTTGAATTGATCGATGAACAAATCTGGGTAAAGACACATTTCATCACCGACTTGTTCTAAAGATGAATAAGACAATCTATCGTTGATTCTAAATGTTCTCTTGATCATATGGCGATTCCTCTTTGCATGTCGATGATGACTACTATAAAGCTAAACACTACCAAGAAGAAAAAGACCCAACTTATCGAGGAGAACAAAGTATCCAATATTCGATGATTCTTTTGTCTAGTAATCTTCAGCATGCTTTTAATCTTGGTCGATTCTTCAAACACAAATCTATTAATTGAATCTTTATCTAATATCATCTTGTCTTTAATATGTTCGACAAGATAAGACATCAAGTTCCCTGCCAACTTGTCTATTTTATTCAAAAGTTGAACAGATTTGTTTTTGGAGAAATTCAAGACATAATCAAACCCACTATCTCTTCTAGATTTTATAGAGAAGATAGTAGCGAACAAAATATCGTATATCAATGTTCCGACAATAGGAATAAAAAGTGCGTAAGTCGATAAATAAGACCAATCTGGAGAAATCAAAAACTCTCGCATCAATCCATTAGAGAAAAGATAAAGAGAGAAGAAATTGCTGAATAACAACAATAAGACTGATAGGAAGGACTCAATAAATCTCAATCCACCAGCTCTTCTATCTCTACTCTTAACTTCATCGATTACATTGGTCATTCTAAAGACTTGATCTTTGTGCCACCCATCGATTCTTTTGGAAACAATTTCAATTTTATCTTCATCAGAAATATTATTATTTACTATTAGTTCATCTATAGTCAAAATTTCGCCTTTATAGTCGATCAAGAGTTGTCCTATGGATAAAGGGCAATCCTTGGGTTGCTCTTTTTCAAAAGGGTTGACCCACCAATTGACAAAAGAATGTATAGCATACTCAAATACATGTGTCTCTAAAGAGGCGTAGTCCATCATATTGGTAACCGCAAAATCCAAATCACGAAGTGAAGCATATTCATACATCAGTGAAGGAAGATAAGTCAAAGAAGCTTGTTGCAATTTGATCATGGATTCTATGTAGACAGGCGAGTTCTTCAACGAAACTGAAAGTTGTTGAACAACCTTATAGCAATTAATTCCCGAAGCTTCCATCAATAATCTATTTCTATCAAGAGTATTCATAAAGGCATCACCTCACTATAAGGAACAAAGTAATTGAATATCGGTTCAAAAAATCCATAGTCTATAGTTAAAGCTGGTCTCATTCCACTTATAAAATAAAATACAGTTGTGACTGACATGCACATAAACAATATGGAATAGGTTAGATGGATAAACTTATGACCTATTCCTCTATTGAAAGGATTGGATAAATGCACAAAGTGCTGTGATGATATTCTAAATGTCAAAAGCAAGACTAGAAAAATCACCATTATCAAAAATGTTCCCGAAGTCAAATATAACGCCTCTAAGTTCTTTGGAGAGTAACCGAAAATAGGTTTAAGAAATTCATAGAATCCTTTCCCGATTGCATTTAGAACTTTATACTCAAAATAAAACTTGTCGAATAGAAAGAAAAAGAATAAACAAATATAAGGAGGAAAGAAAGACCAAAGCAAAACTTTTATCTTGTTGTAGGAAACAAAAAAGGAAATAGCTATACAGCATACCAATGGAATTGTTATAAGCCATGATAGGACCATGATAACCGTCTCCTTTTATGTTTCTTATTTTACCTAATAATTAACTCAAATCAGAAAGTATTTTGCGAAGGTGATCGGGAAGAGGTGCTTCAAATGTCATACCAGAAAGATATGATAGAACACCATCGATCTTCAAAAAACTGAATGTAGCTGCGTGAAGGAATTGAGACTTCAATCCATAGAGATCTTCAAATTCTTTATTTATTTCAAAGTTTCCGTACTTTCCATCACCTACAACCGGATGACCAATCAAAGAGAAATGGGCACGAATCTGATGTGTTCTACCAGTCAACAATTCAACATTCACTAATGCAGTATTGGAGAATTGCTTGACTCTTTTATATTCAGTTATCGCTGTCTTAGCACCTTCTTTCAATGTACCAGCCCTGACCATTCCTTTATCAGCATCTTTGAGCAAAGGAATATTGATAGTTCCTGAGCCATTCAACTTTCCATAAACCAAGGCTGTATATGATTTCTTTATTTGAGTTCTATCTCTGAACAAAGCCAATAATTCCTGCATTGCAGGAAGATTCTTGGCACAGATGACAATGCCAGTGGTATTTCTATCCAATCTATGACAAGGTCCAGGAACAAAGCCATAAGAATTGTTCGGGTTGAATTCACCTTTTTGTATAAGGTATGAGGTCAGCATATTAGCTAAAGTGAATTTGCTATCCTTTCCATCAGAATGAATGAGCAATCCTCTCGGTTTATTTACAACCACTATATTCTTATCTTCATAGATGATATCCAAAGGAGTAGAAATCGGTTTTTCTACATAATCCTTCTTAAATTTTTCTAAAAGATCTGGTTTTAAATATATAAATAAGGTATCGCCATCTTGCAAAATATATTTAATATCTACCTTTTTTCCATTAACTTTGACATCTTTTTGCCTAAAAAGCTTATAAATGAAGGATAAAGGAGCTTCTTTTATCCATCTTTTGATAAATTTGTCGACTCTTTGGTTGGCCTGTTCGGCGGTAATTTTAATTTCCATGCAAATTTCTCTTTTCAAATCAAATCTTTTCTATTATAATACTACACGCGCTGGAGAGATACCCAAGTGGTTGAAGGGGTGGGCTTGGAAAGCTCATAGTGGCAGAAATGCCAGCAAGAGTTCAAATCTCTTTCTCTCCGCCAGTTGAAATGCTATTTGAACTCTTACTATTAGGTAAGAAGTTCGGATTTATTGAACGTATTTATAAATAATAATATAATTACTCTGAAGAGTAAAAGAGGTGATTTGCATTGACAAAGAAAACAAAATATCAACCATTAGCTGATTTTCTTACGGAATCAAATAAAGAAGATATAACTCTGACATTTACTGACATTGAAAAAATATTAGGATTTAATCTATCTCCATCAGCAAGAAAACATAGACCTGGCTGGGCGAATAATTCTCAGGAGGCCTTATCATGGGGTTGGATGCCTGTAGGATATAAATCTTATGCAATTAATATGAAGAATGAAATAGCTCATTTTAGAAAAGTTGGATTTGCTAATACAAATCACTCAAAGAAAACTAGTATAAGACAAACAGCTACAAGAAAACCAAAACTACATGCTACAAACGGTATTGTCATCACAAATGAACTTATTGAGGAAGCTCATCAACAAGTTGAAGCGACTAACAACTATGGAAAAGAAGATGATTTAATTACTAATTGTTTTAAAAGATTTCCTAAAAATGATGATGTGACAATTGTTGCAATGAAAGTTGGCTTAATTGATATAACCAATTCAACTCATGTTTCTCAACATAAAAGTAAAATTAGTGTAGTTGAAATCGCTGAGTGTATTGTAGGCATTAAAGATATTGATGAACGAATTAAAAATGGTGATCCTACAGTTGTAAATGAGATAGCTAAATCAAACGGAAATATAAATTTATTTTCATTTGCTACTAAGTATTGTTGCTATCATAATAAAAACTTATACGAAAAGGATGATTATTCTATTTTGGATACCATTTTGAAAGATCACTTGCCTGATTATTTTGCTGATATAACAACTGGGCAGATAAAGAAATGGGTAGATTCTTATGACTATAAATCTTATAACGATTATCTAACAAGAAAACTTGATGAATTAGGAATAAATGTTCCATTTAGAAAAAGAAAACTTGACCATTATATTTGGTTTAATAATAGAAAAAAGAAGGAGTATTAAAGATAGAAGAATTAAACAAATGTGGATGACTTTTCATTTGCTTAATAGGGATACGAAAAAATAAAGAAGGGTACGAAGTTGTATCAAATGTTGTGTTTCTAGACATTAAGAAAAAATCAACGGCACGAAAGTGTCGCTTTTTTTGTAGATATACAATCCCTATGCAATTTTGATACACTTCTAAAACACTTGCCGATAAAAAAAGCACGTTCTTTTGGATAATCGTGTCTTGAAAACCATTTCTAATAACTATATTAATAAAAAACACTATTCACTTTTATTAATAATTTGCTAAAATAATGTGCTGTCCATATAAAGACAGATGGAGAAATACCCAAGCGGTTCAAGGGAACGGTCTTGAAAACCGTCAGGGGGAGCAATCCCCGCTAGAGTTCGAATCTCTATTTCTCCGCCAGTTGAAATGCTATTCGAACTCTTACTATTAGGTAAGAAGTTCGGATTTAAGACTAGCCTTGCCAAAATCAAGAGTAGTCGATAGAAATAGAGGGTATGAAAACTCCAGATTTGAGGGGTAATACCCTCTTTTTTAATGCAAAAAACAGGTTGGAGTCGAACAAAATACGTCAAAAACTAACAGCCTTGAAAAAAGGATATGCCTCGGCTAGCCTTATCATGAGAAAATTTTAGCATTCGGAAAAACATATCAAGCTTTTTATCTTCTAAAAGAAGAAAAAACATTAGTTTGATCCAAATTTATGAAAAGAAAGGATTAAGTACATCCAAATGCAAAAGGAGAAGAGGGAAAAACTTAATAGTTTATGCCAACAGCTTTTAAAATTTCTTGATTTAGATCGGTTGACATAAAGAAGTAAAACTACTATATTCCATTTTTGTAAAGATTAATGAGAGAACAAAAATATGAAAAAGAAAATAAGTTTATCAATTTTATTAAGTTGTCTTATTTTAAATTCTTTATATGGATGTTCATCTGAAGATGATTATTTCAAGCAAAAAATAACTCCCTATTTGAGCTTTGAAGCTTTTATCAATTATTTAGATGAATCGAAAGAAGATGATGAAAGAGATGTTGGGGTTATTGAATATGAGGATAGAGGGGAACAGGGGAAAGGTTTTAATATTAATACTGACCAAGTAACACCTCTATTAAAGAAAATAAAATTTAGTATCGATAAAACTGTAAAAGAAGAATATGCACCTGATAATTTTTTTTGGATTTTAGAAATCAAATCAAAAATTCAAATAAAAGGGTATTCCTATGAAGATAGAGAATACGACTATATTTTAGAATTTAACAAAGATTTTCATGTAAGAGTTATTGTAGAACATTGGGAAAGATGGTCATATAACGATTTTTTTTCAAATAATTATTAAACCGATTTGGATAGTCTGAATTTACTAAATGATTTTTACAAAAAGGGTGTGGCAAATGATGATTAAATATTCGATATTAAATAAAAATATCTATATTAATCCAGTCAATTTTACTTATTCCTTTAACGAAGAAGATTTACAAGGAATTGCCCCTGCATTAAGCACCAGTTTACCGGAAGATAAAATTCTGAGAATCTTTAAGCCAAAGTGTTATTAGTTTGGAATCGATATCTCGGATAAGTGTAATCTTCGTTGTTCTTATTGCTTCAATAAAAATATGACTGGAAGAATCATTCCTTTCGAAAAAGCAAAAGATTTTCTAGATAAGATGTTCTCGACTTTTCCAAATGGGGAAAAATACTTTGTTGATCTTTCTGGAAAAGGCGAGCCTCTCATGAATTTACCTGTGATTTTAAAAATTGCAAAGTATTGCCAAGATAAGAGTGATGAATTAAATGTTGAGGTATTACCTACTTTTGTATGCAATGGGACTTTGCTTTCTCCTATCGTGGCTGAAATATTACAAAAGAACGAAATTCTTTTTGGCGTAAGCCTGGATGGCGATAAAGAAACACATGATCTTTATAGAAAGGACAAGAATGGTGAGGGCACTTATAGTGAGATTATTCACAATGTCTTACAAATTAAAAATTGAGAGTATATCGGGTGCACTACACTGAAGCTTGGCTTTTCCTTTTATTCCAGTTCAAACGCACCAGTATATAACTGATAGTAAGTTCCTTTCATGTCAATCAATTGATCGTGAGTTCCTCTTTCAATAATCTTTCCGTGATCCAATACCATAATGACATCTGAGTTTTGAATTGTGGAGAGACGATGAGCTATGACAAATACGGTTCTACCATTCATCAAGTTATCCATACCTTTTGTAACTATGGCTTCTGTTCTAGTATCGATAGAGGATGTAGCTTCATCCAAGATCAAGACAGGTGCATCATTTACTGCAGCACGAGCAATGGATAGTAGTTGACGTTGACCTTGAGACAAGTTTCCACCATCATTGGTGAGCATTGTCTGATATCCGTTAGGAAGACGTGTGATGAATGAATCGGCATTAGCTAACTTTGCAGCAGCAATACACTCTTCATCAGTAGCATCCAATCTTCCGTAACGGATGTTATCCATGATAGTTCCAGTAAACAAATTAGTATCCTGCAAGACCATTCCAAGAGATCCTCTCAATGAAGATTTCTTAATCTTATTTATATTGATTCCGTCATATCTAATCTTTCCATCAGCTATGTCATAGAATCTATTCAACAAATTGGTAATGGTTGTTTTCCCAGCTCCTGTGCTACCGACAAAGGCCACTTTTTGACCAGGCTTTGCATATAAAGTAATATCGTGAAGAACAACCTTATTTGGATTATAAGCAAAGTCCACATCGAACATTCTTATATCGCCTTCGAGCAAAGTATAAGTAATAGTACCATCAGCAGTATGAGGATGTTTCCAAGCCCAGATTGTCTGATTTTGTCTTTTAGCTTCGACGATGTTTCCTTGCTCATCGTATTTAGCACGAACCAAAGTGACATATCCATCATCTACTTCAGAAGTTTCATCCATCATTTGACATACTCTTTCACAGCCACCATATGCCAATCCGACAGAGTTTACCTGGTTAGCCATTTGAGAAGCATTGTTGGTCATCTGTTTGACCATAGGTAGGAACGAAACGACTATTCCTACTGTGATTTCAGCATAACTTCCAGACAAAGTCGGATTCTTAACGTGTCCAATATAAAGCAATGTTCCAACAATAGCGATAACCACATACAAGATATTACCGATATTTCCAAGAATTGGCATCATAGTGTTTGCATATGAGTTTGCCTTGGTGGAAACATCTTGCAAGTTTCTAACAATAACATCGAAATCCGCTTCGCCTTGTTCCTCATGGTTGAACGATTTGATCACCTTCAAGCCGTTCATCATCTCTTCGACATATCCTTCTTCTTTTCCTAAAACTCTTTGTTGAGCGACGAAGTTCTTCGATGATTTTCCACCTACTTTATAAGTCACGAAGAACATCCAAACCACAAAGAGCATAACAATAAGAGTTAAATATATAGAAGAGAACAACATGACGAACAAAACACAAACGAACAGTATTCCAGAAATCATTATTTCTGGAATAGATTGAATCAAGAATTGTCTTACCGTATCGATATCGTTGAGATATATAGACATAATGTCTCCCTTATCGTGACAATCGAAGTAAGAAATAGGAAGACTTTCCATATGGATGAAAACTTTCTTACGAAGCTCATCCATATACTTTTGACCATATGTGGCATTAATAAGTGAATAGGAGAACGATCCTATTACCGATATAACATAACATGTCACTAGAATCATTAGCCACGGGAAAATCTTGCTCCAAAGTTCATCTGGTGAAACAGATAAAACATAGTGACCTGTCAGCTCATTAAATACTGCATATTGACCATATATGTTGGTGACTTGTTGTATGACAACAGGTGCAACAATATTTCCGACAGCAACAAAGAAAATACAAATCAAAGCGATTGAGAATGCCCATTTATGGTTTCTAGCATAATCCAAGACACATCTCATCATAGGATTCTTACCTTTTTTAATAGGTTTGTCCTTGATATCGATGTTTTCTTTATTCATTGAGATTTCTTCAGACATTTTGAGCACCTCCCACACGATTTTGAATATCGTTAATTTCTTTGTAGATAGAGCAATTTTGAACTAGATAATCATGAGTTCCCTTGTCTACAATCTTTCCGTCATCCATAACTAAAATCATATCTGCATCTTTGACTGATGAAACACGTTGAGCGATGATAATCTTAGTAGTATCGTTCAAAGTATCTTTAAGACCCTGGCGAATCAAAGCATCAGTCTTTGTATCGACAGCCGAAGTGGAATCGTCGAGAATCAAAATCTTAGGCTTCTTTATGATTGCTCTGGCGAGACACAATCTTTGCTTTTGTCCACCTGAGACATTTGTTCCACCTTGGAGAATTTCAGAATCATATTTATCGGGGAATGATTCGACAAACGATGAAGCCTGAGCTATATCACAAGCCTTTTTTATTTCATCATCTGAAGCATCTTTATTACCCCAAAGCAAATTAGACTTTATTGTTCCACTAAATAGAACATTTTTTTGTAAGACCATACCCACAGCATTTCTCAATGTTGTGATGTCGTAGTCTCTGACATCTACACCCCCGACTTTAACATCGCCTTGTGATACATCATAGAATCTCGATATGAGATTTACCAAAGTCGATTTAGATGATCCTGTCGATCCTATGATTCCGACGGTTTGACCGCTCTTGATATGTAAATCAATGTCCTTAAGTGCGAACTTCTCAGCTTCAGGTTTATACTTGAAAGAGACATTATCGAAGTCTATGCTTCCATCCTCCACTTTCATTACAGGATTGGTAGGATTGGAAATTGTAGGCTTTTCAACTAACACTTCATATACACGACGCATAGAAGCAGTGCTCATTGAAATCATCATAAACACTGATGAAAGCATCATCAAAGAAGACAAAATCATTGCACCATATGTAATCAATGATGTTATTTGTCCGATAGTGATAGCTGTTGTAGCACTCTCTCTAACCAGCAATGTATATCCACCAAACAAGACTAAGCTCATAGAAATATACATAGCACAGTACATAGAAGGATTGGTCATTCCAATCAATCTCTCTGCTACTATTAAACCATTCCTAATATCTTCACTTGCTTTAGAAAATTTCTTGTTTTCATAATCTTCACGAACATAAGTTTTCACTACTCTTATACCACGAACATTTTCTTCAACCGACTCATTCAATCTATCGAGCTTTTTAAAAACTTTATTGAATACAGGAATGACATTGCCGATCAACAACATTAATACAACTGCAAGAACAGGTATAGTAATGGCAAATACCCAAGCCAACTCAGGAGATTGTATGATTGCCATCACTAACGAGAATATGAACATCAATGGAGCTCTCAAAGCGATACGTATCATCAACATATAGGATAGTTGTATGTAGGTGATATCTGTCGTTTGTCTAGTCACGAGACTAGATGTAGAGAACTTATCAATATTAGCGAAAGAAAACTTTGATACTGCCGAGAACAAATCCTTGCGAAGATTTGTAGCAAATCCAACAGCAGCCTTTGCTGAGACCTTGGCAGCCGTATAACCACAGCCAAATGAGCAAAATGCCAAGGCTATCAATCCCAAGGAATAATAACCGACTGTCGCCATTGCTTCGCCTTCAGTCATCGTCTGGTTGAGAATATACCCTTCGCTCTTCTCCATGAATGTCAACAACATAGACATAACAAAAGGAATAACACACTCAAATACAGTTTCAAATGTAATGAACAATGCTGCTAATATTGAATCTTTCTTATACTCTCTAACGGAGCGAAGAAATACTTTGAGCATCTGTCTATAGCCGACTTTTTTCTCTTTTGGCTCTTTCTTCTTTTTCATACTTACCTCCTCAAAAAAGTGGCCACCTTCACAAACAAGATATCTTATTTATGGAGGTGGCCACTCAACCTTTTTTCTAGGTCTAGTTTACATTTAATCCGTTTTTAATTATAAGAAAAAATTAATTTTTTTCTAATCATTTCTTGTGAATGCGTTTACACTTTTCAATCTTGTAAAGCACATCTAAGGGAAGCCTCAATTCAATTAGCGGTTGAAAATAAGCATTGGAATTTATTTTTATAGAATAACAATTTTTCTTTTGAACTAGTAAGCTCTAACATATATAATTAAGAGTAATTGGTTGGAGGTTTTAAAAATGGCTGAAATTATTGGAATTGACTTAGGCACATCATCTACTAGAATCTATGTTAAAAGCAAAAAGGCTGTCATCTTCGATGAACCAACTTGTCTATCCATAGATATTAAAACAGATCAAATCGTTAACATCGGTTATTTAGCATTCAAATCTTTAGGTAGAACTCCATATGGAATAGAGGTAGAGTTTCCAATGAAAGAAGGAGTCGTTGCCGATATTCAATCCGCATACCAGCTCATCGATCAAGTCTTTCAAAATCGTGGAAAAAAGAGAATGTTGAGAGGTGCAAGTTTCTATGTATCAGCACCGAACCAAATGACAAATGTCGAAAAGAATGCATTGATAGATGTCTTCAAAAAGATCGGAGCTAGAGAAATAATATTGCAGCCTTGTGGGAAACTAGCAGCCTTAGGGGCCGGATATGATGTAAATTCACCTACAGGAACAATAATACTTGATATTGGAGGCGGAATTTCTGATTGTGGTGCAGTCTCCATGGGAGATATCGTAGTAGCTCATTCAACCAAAGTCGGTGGAAAAGAATTCGACCATGTCATAGAGAGATACATTAAGAACAAGAAGAATTTAGATATCGGTCCTAGGGCTAGTGAACAAGTAAAAGCTAGAATAGCAAGCGTAAATCCAAAAGCAGAGAACCAATTCTATGAAGTATCAGGAAGAAACATATCTACAGGATTACCATCAACAGCAATCATCTCTACAGCCGAACTATATCCTCTATTAAGACAACTCATCGATCAAATAGAAGATAACGTCAAGGAAGTTATCCAAGACATTCCTTCAGAGATGGTAGGCGATATCGTAAAATCCGGAATTATTCTCACTGGAGGAGGAAGCCAAATAGCAGGAATGAAAGAAACACTTCAATCCGATTTAAAAATTCCTGTAAATCAAATCAAAGATCCGTCCAATGCCGTCATATTGGGATTGGCAAAAATGATAGAACAAGAATAATACAATGACTAAGATAGGAATAGTAGAAAACGACGAAAAAGATATGGCTCTTTTAAAGAGTGCCATAGAAGAGTATTACAGCAAAAATGGTGACAGAGATTTTAATTTGGTTTGTTTTCCAAGTGCTTTATCATTCCTCAACGATACAGACAAGTTTGACGTGGCCTTTTTAGATATCATGATGCCACATATGGATGGGATGGAATTGGCCAAGAAAATAAGAACAACAAATAACAAAATGATAATTGTTTTTACGACTAATCTCATCAACTTTGCTATCAAAGGTTATGAAGTCGAGGCTTTGGATTATCTAGTGAAGCCTATAAATAGGAATCATTTATTCAAGACATTGGATAAGATTTCATATATCATGAAAACTAGAGAAGATAAATTCGTAACACTCAAAAACAAAACAGCGATAAAAGTTGTTCCTGCTAACAGTATCACATATATCGAAATACATTCCCACCTTATCTCATACCATTTCATGGATGGAACTACTTTCGATGTTTGGGGTACTTTAAAAGAAGAGATGAGCAAACTACCCGAAAATGAATATGTCAGGATTAATTCATCAGAGATTTTGAATATGCAATTAATAAAATCTTTAAATAACAATGAAGTGTCCATAAACGGGGTGGGTATTCTTTATATTTCTAGACTATTTAAAAAAGACGCAACTAAGAAAATCATGGAGTATTTCGGCTCTAAAATATGATACAGAATCTTGGGTTAGGAATCTTCGAAGAATTGAGATTCATAATAGAATTATCGCTCGGCTTATATCCTGTCTTTTTCATATATTTTCAAAAGAAAAAGAATTTCTGGTTCAAATTTATAATTCCATATATAGGGATATTAGGAACTAGTATTTCTTATTGTTTCTTTTTCCAATATATCATCAGTGTAAGCAATTGGGGATTAACAGTCTTTTTTTCATCTACATGGTACCTATTCTTAACATTCTTAATATTTATTCATAGCATCTATTGCTTTGAAATGAAAATCAACGATGGAATTTTATTTATCATAGGCGGATACGCAATCCAGCATTTAGATATGATCTTAGCTAATGAAATCGTAAGATTCATTTTGTATCCAGATGTTGTAAACCATCTTTTTATTTACTTTTTGATTTGTGTTGGCTTTACTGTTCTATTCTATACACCTTATTATCTGACCATATTTTTCTTCAACAAGAGTAGAGCTTCAATTTTGGACGATAATATCAGCACAAGAATTTTGTTATTGGTTCTCATCGTAATGCTTTATGTATCAACATATTGCTTCCAGAATTTCTTTAGATCATATGGCTCATACGATATACAAGTCATCAGCGCAATTGGAGATTGTTTCACCTCCACAATGCTTATAGTCGCTATGTTCATGATAGAAAAAGCGTCTATAGATAAAAGAGAAAAGGAATTTATGAAGTTGATGTACCAAAAAGAGAAAGAAAGATACGATTCTTTCAAAGGAAACATCGACTACATGAATGTCATGCTTCACGACTTGAAATATGAGATAAAGAAATTAGCAGATGATGGTGCAATCTCTGTAAGTTCATACGACGAAATCAAAAAGAACATCAGCGCCTATGGTGCCAATATCGATACAGGAAATGAAGTTATGAATTTAATAATGAGCGATATTACATATAGATGTCAGTCTAACAATATCGCATTTTCGCCATTAGTAGATGGTAAAGCTTTAAATTTAATCGACAAAAATGATTTATATATAGGAATGTCGAATTTATTCGACAACGCGATTTCTTATGTGAAAGAGCTTCCGAAGGATAAAAGATACATAAACTTCATAGTGAAGAAGGTAAATAATTTTATAATAATAAAGGAAACCAATTATTTAATGAATCCAAATTTAATTGAATTCAACAAGGATGGAAGCATAAAATCAACCAAAAAAAGCGATAAACAGCATGGATTTGGCACTAAATCCATTGTTTTATTTGCTAAGAAATATAAAGGTGATGCTTATTTTAAAGTCGAAAACAATGAATTCATAACAACCATAACCATTCCAAATTAACTACCACTTATGTAATTAACTAGACCAAAAACGCTTTTTTGCTGTAAACGCTTACCAGTTCTTTGTAACCTCTAATCGCTAAGCACAATGGAGGTAACAAAATGCTAAAAAGACGTGTAAAGTCGTTATTAGGATTAGCGATTCTCAGTGTGAGCATGGCATCTGCTCTGTCATCCTGTACGAGCGGTAACACCAGCAATCAAACTGAAGAAAAGGTAATTCAAACATTAAACGGATCTGGTTCGATCAATGATACGAATTATGATTTCGAATTAAGAATTTTGGAAGCTGACAACGAATTCTACATTAAGACCTTAAACACCGAATATGAAAATATTTGGGGTGAATGGACATTCACTGAAGGAAAAGGATATATCTTGACATTCGATGATGCCTATTGGACTGAAAAGAAAGTCAAGTATAACGAGGACTCAAAAGAATTCTTCTTCACCTATGAGGTCAACCTTGGAAGTGCAGTAGGAAAAACTAAAGTCAAATTCAGTGGATTTGCTGATAACTTCACTTATGATGGAGAAGGATGGGGATTTGAGCCATTCGAATTCTCTGCTTCTAATCTCGATGTCATGGGAATGACAACCATCGATATAACATTGACTTGTTATGAGGATTTGACATTCAAGACCCAGGCTTCTTGTCCTTTAATCGCCGTTCCAGAAAGAAACGGAACTTATTCATTCGATGAAGCAAATAAAGTATATACATTCAAATTCTCCGACGAAGAGAATCCAACAGAAACAACATATGCTGACGGAACTTATTCATTAACATTGAAATTAAATGTTGGAATGCCTATGCAGTTCACCATCACATATACACCAGAAGCATAATAAATAGGAGAATAGTAAAATGAAAAGAAAAAGTAGAATTATATTAGCTTCTTGCTTAACAGGAATCGCTGCTGCTTTGGCTGTCGGAATCACCATTGGCAACTTCTATGCATTCAAATACGAACCTATCATCGCCTTAAACTTAGGTCAAGACACTTATAAGATTGTCAACAACGATTCAGATGAGAAAGTTGAAGATATCTATAAATCAGAATTTTCAAGCTCTAGAAAACTAGTCAGAGAAGAAAACAAATATGCTGAGACTATTCAATCCGAAGGTAGTGTCCTTCTAATGAATAAAAACTACGCACTTCCTGCTACAACTGCTAAGAACATAACTTTGTTTGGAACAACTTCAGTAGATTTCCTTTATGGTGGAAGTGGTGCTGGTAGTATTTCAACTTTAGGTACTCCAACTTTAAAGCAAGCTTTCGAAAATCTCGATTTCAAAGTAAACAGCAAAGTCTGGGATTTGTATAGCAGTGGTGCAGGATCATCCTATAGAAGAGCAGCCAATTCAAATGTTTATAAAGTTGGTGAAGCTCCTGTTTCTATTTTCACCGATGATATCAAGAGTTCATTCAACGATTACAACGATTTAGCAATCGTCGTAATCGGTAGAACCGGAATGGAAAACAGCGATTTGGCCTTAACGACAGTCGAAGATAGCTCAAAACACTCTCTCCAACTTTCACAAAACGAAATTGACACAATCAAATTAGCTAAGGATTCGGGATTTAAAAAGGTTGTAGTTCTTCTCAATACATTGAATGCAATGGAATTGAATGAACTCGACGATTTAGGTGTCGATGCCTGTCTTTGGGTTGGAGCAGGTGGACAAAAGGGTATCAATGCAATTCCTAAGATGATAAAAGGAGACCTGGTTCCTTCTGGAAGATTGGTAGATACATATGCAGTCGATGCCTTATCAGCTCCTGCAATGAAAAACTTTGGAGATTATACTTTCACCAACGCAACTAGCCGTAACACTAGCAAGTATTTGAATTATTCCGAAGGAATATACGTCGGATACAGATATTATGAGACTAGATATGAAGACAAAGTCCTAAATCAAGGAAATGCTGGAGACTATGACTACAAAAAAGAGGTTCAATTCCCATTCGGATACGGATTGTCCTACACAAACTTCGAATACAGCAATTTCAATGTGAAAGAGAATGCTGATACATTTGACTTCAGAGTTACTGTAAAGAACACTGGTGGATTAGCCTCAAAAGATGTTGTAGAAATCTATATGCAAAGCCCATATACAGACTACGACAAAACTAATAACGTCGAAAAATCAGCTATTGAATTGGTCGGATTTGAAAAGACAAATATAATCGAGCCTAATAAATCAGAAACATTGACAGTAAGTGTGAAGAAGAGCGAAATGGCAAGCTATGATTATAAAAAAGCTCAAACATACATTGTCGATAATGGAACTTATTACTTTGCTTTAGGTGACTCAGCTCATGATGCTTTGAACAACATCTTGGCTAAGAAAGGCAAAAACACCTCTGATGGAATGGATTATGATGGAAATCAATCATTTGTTTATACATATGAACAAAAAGATTTCGATAGCACAACATATGCAACATCATTGTCTGGAGGAGCAGTAAACAACAAATTATCATTTGCTGATTTAACTAACTACGACAAGGGTGTGAAATACTTGACTCGTTCAAATTGGGTGGATTCATTCCCCAAGACTTACGAAGTTGAAGATGGATCTAGAAAAGCTCAAGCCAGCAATGAATTGCTGAATGATTTGCAAGTGCCGACAATCACTGATAATGAATCTAATTACACCATGCCAGATTTCAATTTAATAAGTGGAAATGGTGAATTATCCTTGGTCAACTTGAACGGAAGACCTTATGATGATCCTTATTGGGAAGTCTTGTTAAATCAGATGAGCAAAGAAGATATGTATAACCTTGTTCGTGTTGGAGGTTACCAGACTGGCGCAGTCGCCTCAATAGGAAAACCTGGAACAATCGATAAGGATGGATCCGCAGGTATTTCTTCGACATTGGTCGGTGGAAAAGGTGCTTTCGGATATCCTGTCGAAAGTGTCGTCTCCTCAACTTGGAACAAAGCTATCGCAAAGAGAATGGGTGAGTTGGTCGGTGAAGATGGAATCTATACTAAGACCAGTGGATGGTACGCACCTAGTATGAACATCCATCGTAGTCAATTCTCCGGAAGAAACTTTGAATACTTCTCTGAAGATGGCTATTTGAGTGGACAATTCGGTGCTGCCATGGTAGAAGGTGCTGAATCCAAAGGATTGTACTGCTACATCAAACACTTCGCTTTCAATGATCAAGAGACAAACAGAGGTGGAGTGGCTACATTCATGAATGAACAAGCTGCAAGAGAAATTTATTTGGAGCCTTTCAAGATTACTGTCGAAGAAGCTCATCCACACGGAGTTATGGCAGCTATGAATAGAATAGGAACCAGATGGGTCGGTCATTCTAAAGAATTGATGACTGATATTCTAAGAGGTGAATGGAACTTCGAAGGAATGGTCATCACTGATCAAGCTAGTTTCTACACAGACTATATCGGAGATGTAAGACCTACATTGTATGCTGGAGTTGATTTGATGCTCTGCACCAATTCAAGTCTTTGGAAGATTGAAGATTATGAGACTAGCAACATGTATTGCACCTTGCTTAGAAGAGCTACAAAGAATATCCTTTATGCAGTTGCAAACAGCAATGCCATGAATGGTGTCTCAGCAAAGACAAAGATCATTCGTGTAATGCCAGATTATGAAAAATGGTTGATTGCTTTAGATTGTGTCGTAGGTGTCCTTTGTGCCGCTGGAATCACATGGGCTGTGTTCTTATTCAAAAAGAAAGATAAAGTCGAAAACTCAGTAGAAGAAAAAAAGGCTAACTAATTAAAATAGAGAAACGGCAGCTGATAACTGCCGTTTTTTCTTGCCTTTTCAAGATATAAACAACTGAATGATAGAAGAGTATAATAAATATTTGTGGAGGTCATATATATGGCTGAAGAAAAGAAATCATTATTTCAAGAAATCATGGCTTATAACATGGAGGCTTATAAGGCTCATGACCAGGAAGCAAAGGATGCTTGCGGAGCTTTGATATCTGCTGCAAGAAATGCCCAAGTCGTTTGCAAGAGTCAAAATAAGCCTTTCACAGATGCTGAAATGGGAAAGGTAGTCACTAAGACTTTGAAAGAGTTAGAAGAAGAGCTCGATGTATACGTGAAAGGTAATCGTCCTGAAAGAGCAGAGGCAATCAAAAAACAAATCGAAGTCGTCAACAAATTCAAGCCCCAACTTATGAGCGAGGATGAAATTAGAAAAATCATCGAAGCCTTACCTGACAAATCGATAAAGTCAGTTATGAAGGAATTCAAGACAAACTATCCTGGAAAAGCTGATATGAGCATGGTCTCAAAGATAGCCATGTCATTCCAAGGCAAATAACTAATCAAAGACTTAAACACAGCCAAAAGCTGTGTTTTTTAATAAAACCTTATCATTTTTCATCTTTTATCTTGTTTATTTCCTTAATTTGAGTTTTAATATTACGGCTTTGATAAAGCTAATTTTAAAACCCTATTTGGGGGAATAGTTAAATGGTATAACTACGGTCTCCAAAACCGTTGTTCTGAGTTCGATTCTTAGTTCCCCCGCCAAATAGATCAATATGCTTGATGTTTAAACGCATCAAGTTTTTTTATTTATAAGCACTAATTTTTACACATTCAATAATTTTTCAATGTTTTTCTTTCATTGATAGTAAAATCTAAATAAAATAACAATGTGTTATTAATGAAAGGAAAATGAAAATGAAAGGATTCAAAAAGAAAGGATTTTTAGTTTTAATCTTGTCAATGTCATTGTTCAGCTGCAACAATTCTTTGACAAGAAATTATGTTGACTTAAACAAAGGCGAGGTTTTAATCGTAAAAAATAACGATATTAGATACACTAACACTACAGTCTCAATTACAAGCGATGTCGTTATTACATATGATGTTAAAAGAGAATATATGTTAAATAGATCCTCCTCTGATCGCTACTCCAATAGTGTTCTATACAACGGTTATTATTACTATTGGACTAAAGAAATAACTACAGATAAGATGGTTGTCGGACAGAGCACAACAACAGTTGATAAAATATATTCTTACCTGCCTATAGGAGAAGATAATCTCGGGTTAAGCGTAAAAACTCAAACCACAACGACTACTAATTATTCATTTGATAGTCAGTGGATTTCTACTCCTAATGTAGAAATCAGTACACACATTATTTCATATTTTAACAGTCTATCAGATATACAAAAAGAATGTCCAGATCTATATAATCAAGTGGACTTAGAAAAAACACAAAAGCAATATATTTCAGGTAATCCAACTAAATCGGTAACTGTCAATTTCCAAGACTACCAATCATCTTATTACTATATAGAAAAAGCCTAATAATAAAAATGTGTTCCTTGATTTGGAACACATTTTTTATCATATTTTATTTGACATCATCGACATCGACCTTAACAAACTTTCCTTCGATAATCGAATATAGGTAACATTCAATTTTGTGAATGTCTATATTCAGCAATTCAGCTAAGTTCTTCCTATATATCGACACCTGTCTTCTATATGCCAAATCAGCTGTAGATGAAGTTTTATAGTCGATGACATACGATGTATCATCGGTTACTATAGCTAAATCGATGCTTCCTTCATGATGCGAGACAGGATCTATGAACTCGAATTCTTGATAGAACTGTGGATGTCTTCCAACTAAATTAGAAATAAAGTCTGATCGAATAAACTTGTCGATCAACATCTTTTCTCTTTCATTCTTTATAAAATCTGATTTAGGCAATGTAGGATAGTTTGACCAATCTAAGTTTTCTAATTCTAAATGAAGCTTGGTTCCAAATTTCTCATTATCCTTATCTGCAAAGACTGAATCAGCCTTACTAGCTCTAGCAAAATTGTTGAGCTTATTCTTAGTTACCGAGTCAGGTAACGGATTACATAATCTAATAGAAAATGAATTTGAATCCAATAATTCTTGCTTATATGGGATATTAGATTTATCGACATCGCTGATGATATCTTCCATAGAATAATGAGCACAATCGCCATGTTGAAGTCTCATAAAGCTATGCGAAGCTCTAGCACCAAAATCTTCAAACGATTTAGGCTGAAGTCTAGTGGAATAGTAAAGTCTGCTCTTCATCGTAATGCTATTTGAAAAGACCATAACATTAGCTAATCTCGCTCTGGTCAAAGCGACATAGACCAAACGTAAGTGCTCGCTCAAATCATCTTCCATTTTTTGTAATTCGTGAGCTAAAAGCTGAGGAAAAACAAATTTGAACTCATTTTTCTTATCGGGATTCCATATTTTTCCTTCTCCATTAGCATCCTTTTTGGAATTATCTCTTGGACATTGCTCTCGAATAAAATCCTTATCCGCCTTAGTAAAAGAAGGAATAAATCCATAGTTTTCATCAAAGATAAGACTTCCATTCTCTTCTTTAGATTTAGGTCCTTTATTCGACATAGGAACTATGACAAAAGGATATTCCATACCTTTTGATTTATGAATAGTGGTGATCAAAATAGAATTACCTCTGGCTTTATAAAGTTTCAATTCCTGTGGAGTATCAGACAAATCGCCTTCTCTCAATTCCTTGAAGTATTCGATGAATTCATTATATGAGAATCCCATACTAGACAAATTATCGATTTCGCTGATGAAGAAATTATAAGAAGAAAGTATTTCATCAGGATTGTTCAAAGTTGAAATCTTATAATAGACATCAAACTTTGAAAAGATTTCTTTAATGATTTGATTTGGCGATTTGATTTCGGACTCACCGGGAACATTGACTTCATCGAGCATTCTCAAAACTAAAGGTCTTTTAGCTTCATCCAATGAGAGACAATTCTTAACATCTTCAATTATCTGAATGTCCTTTACGTTGAGCAAAAAGCTTCTTTCTACTGAAGCTATACAATGCTTGTATGAATCTAATTCATCATTGGTGAGTTTTCTACCAGATTTCATTTCAGTCAAATAATACTCTAGCTTGACCAAGTTTTCTAAAACCATAGTCGCTGTATTCATCTTAAAATCTTGGTCGATGTCCAAAGTGCAAGGAATATTCAAACTAGAAAAAGCTTTGACATATGGATTAGCTTGATTCTTTGCTCTTACTAGGATTGCAAAATCCTTATATTCGGCAGGACGTCTACTACCATCCCTCTTTTCGGTGACAATCACTTTTTTACTTTCGACCCAAGACTTAATTTTCTTGGCGATATCAAATGCAATTATGTGTTTCTTAAGCTGACCATTAGTAATTTTTGCAGGAAGTTCCTTATCTTCAAAATCATAATCATAAGAGCCTAAATCAGTGAAATCAGTCGAGCTAATTTGGTTTAGTGTTTTGTTTGATGCTTTGATTTGCTGATTTATATCATTTGCATAATCTACACCTCCAACTTGTGACGTCATGTTGCTAGTAAAGAAGCTATTGACCTCATCCACGACTTGACTATCGCTACGATAATTATCAGTCATAGTCAATAATTCAAAATTATTGTCTTTTGGTTTTTGATATTTACTCATGAATAAATCCGGCTTAGCATTTCTAAATCCATAAATAGATTGTTTGACATCACCGACCATGAAAGTGATATTTCTATTAAATTTGTTCTCAACGAAATTAACAGTGAATACTTTATTGTCATCATCCATTGCCAGCAATTGTTCTTCATCAGTTCCTAACAACATCAGAAGCTCTTCTTGTGAATTATTAGAATCCTGATATTCATCGACCATTATGGTTTTAATCCTATTTTTTTCTTCTTCTCTAATATCAGAATTTTCTTTTAATAACTTAAGACACATATAAGAGACATCGAAGAATGTATATGCGTTATGTTCCTTCTTTTGCTCTTGAACTATTTGATGAATCTTCTTATTCAATTCAATTGCATAATCTATATATTCGGCATTCTTGTCCATCAATGCGACTGAGGTTTCGGTAGGTAAAATCTGAATCAAAGAATTCTTGATATTATCATAGGAGTCTTTAATACACTTCTTTTGCTTTTCCAATAATTCTAATTTTTGATCATCACCTTCATACTGACTTACAACTTCATTCTTCCACCAACTACGGTCCATCGGCCTAAAGATTTCTTTAGAGCCGCTTTTCTTTCCTTGAAATGAAATGTTTTCCATATCATGAATCATATTTTGGATTTTAGAATAGTAATCCTGGCATTCAAGATAGTAATATTTCTTACCAATTTTTCTAATCTTTTCTGCTGCTCTTTCAAAGAACGTTGCTGAGTTTTCCTCATCATTAGCCTGAACATCGACATAATCAAGTCTAAACTGATCCAATACAGCACCAAGAGCCATCATATACTCAGCAAAATAATTCAAGCAATAAAAAGTTGCATTATTTTGTATTTCTTCCTGATTACTTAAATAATTTTCTTTCCAATTATCGAATATATCTTCTGCATTAGATTCAGTCTGTCTCATCTTTTCCAATGAGGCAATCATAGATTTAAGTAATCCACTATTAGTCGAAACGTCCCTATCAAAAAAAGATCTAATCTTTGAATTTGGATTGTTGAATTCCTTATTGATTATTTCATCTTCGGCTTTATAAAACATATAGTCATTTACTGTTTGATCCAAAATAGTAAATGTTGGAGATATTCCTAATCTATCAGCATATTTTCTAACTATAGCATTTGAGAAAGAGTCAAATGTAGAAATTTGAGCCGAATCAACCTTTTCAGCTTCATCTAATAGCTTTTTGCTAGCTTCATCTTTGATGAATGGATATTTTTCTTTTTTAGTTGCAAACTCTTTCAAATCATCCTTTATTCTATCTTTCATCTCTCTAGCTGCGTTATTGGTAAAAGTCAAAATCAGCATATCTGATACGGATAAATCCTTCACCAAGATTCCATATAAGACTCTTAAAGATAGAGTTGTGGTCTTGCCACAACCAGCACCAGCAGAAAGGAGTATATTTTTATTGAAAGTAGTAATAGCTTCGAACTTCGAGTTATGAGACCCATCGGGTGAAGTCCCATATTTTTTCATCAAGAACTCATTAAAATCAGCTAATTCATTATCGTTGAGCAAACCCATTTCATCAATTCTCCTTTTTGTTATCTTCAGTAGCATCGTCAATAGCATCATCTTTCACTTCATCATCGATCAAACCACCATCAGGCATTTTCATACCATCATAGTCCCCATGCACACTTGATAGAGTTGAATCATCAAAATCTGCAATGACTATCTCATGTTTTTGATATGGTCTTGTAAAACTAATGTCTGGATAATCATCTTCTGCCAAGGCCTTGTTAGAGCCATTGTAGTAAACATAAGTTGGATATACAGGAAACCATTTAATTCTATTTGGATTGTCCTTATCAGTTAGTCTTCCTTCTCTCAAGTATTTAAGACAATAAAAATAAGAAGTCAGAGTAGCCGATCTAATTCTATCGTTAATACCCAGTCCATCTGTAGATGGGCTTCCATTGGGATATAAAGAATCTGATTTTGCACCAAATGTCAAATCTTTTGTGATGAAATCTTGAATCTTACAGATAAGATTGTATTTAATACCTTCTTTAGAAATATCATTTTTCGAAGTTAGCATTACTTTTTCATCAGATAAATTTTTTATAAAATCCGTATTTTTAGATACATTATCGATTCCAAAGGCCCCTTGGAAATCTTCCTTGATAGGAAGATATTCATTTTTGAATGAATATCCAGTGATTATTCCACTATAGTCCAAATCATAGGGAGTCGAGTAAGGAATCCTACATATATAAGATCCTATTAAGTCTCCTGTTTTCATTCCATTTGCCTTCATGACTCTATCAAAAACTACCGAATACAAAGGAAGTTGGAGCATCCTACCCAAAAGGGAGTTAGTTCTATTGACATAATAAGTGGTAGAACTAGAAGTTTTATAATCCACCAATACATAATCATTATCGCTTCTATACACTTGATCATAGAAAACTCTAATAGATGAATTCATAGGCATGTCGATAGTAGCAGTAAATTCATCACCTTCTTCAGGTCTAATTTGCTCCCATCCACATGTTTCTTCAAACTTTTTTAATATTCCTAAATCATGACCGGTAAAATTCAAATCAGCATTCTTTAAGAAATATATTAATTGATTTCTATTCATTCCACAAAAGATCTCAGGAATTGGATGTCTGGCATCATTTAGAAGATTATCGACAGTTTTGTCAAAATCAAACAAATCTCTTTCCTCTGCATGAGCATGAATCAATTGACCTGCAATATTTGTAAAGTTCGATGATCCCTTCAGCTTTAAAATATTTTTACAATAATAGGAGAAAGGATTATTCATATAGCAATCTAAGGATGTATGAGACAATTCGATTTTAGAGTTCTCCTCAAAATAATTTCTAAAATACTCTTGAGTTTCTTCATCACTATCGAAATCGTTATCGTAAGAGCAATAAACATTTGCACTTTCCTTAGCATTCTTAGAAATTGCTTCAGCCATATCATCTTCATATCTAACAGAATCATATCTGTTATGAAGAATAGAATGATAAAAACTTAAGTCCTTTCTTCCTTCTCCAATAACAGAGCCGTAAGAATCATATTCATTAATTGAGTTATCTATTTCTGATATCCAATCAGATCCCTTTAAGAAAAATACTTTTGGATATTCCTTAAAACAATCATTAGCTGCTCTCGACATCCTTACATTTTGAGAAAGCGAAAGATTGTCTTTTATTATCAATTCTTTGGATTTATTCTCTTCAGTAGATAGTTGCTCATAAGTAAATCTTCTCTTATAGGCATCAGCAATCATTCCATTATCCTTTGATACTGAAACTAAAGCATCAGAGAATCCTAGAACTAGTAGGTGTTTGGAAGGAACTAAGTCAACTAAATTATCAACCACACTTATTCCTTCGATTCCATCATCAAAGTCGATTGCTGAAGATAAAGAACTCTCCAAATATTCAACAAGTAAATCCGACGGTAAATCTATATTTCTTTTTTTCTTTAATGTATAGATAGTAGATAAAACTTTGATGATTGCTGACTGTGCTGTCGTATTTCTTATAAGACTAGCTTTTATAGCTAAGTCATCTAAAGACATTCCACCTTTTACATCGTTGATAAACTCTTTAACTTCTTTTATATTTCTCACACAATCAATAGGAACAGAAACAGGTAAATTAAATAATGAAGCTGTATTCTTTACAATGCTGAAATAAGAACTAGGACAAACAATATGATAATCAGCAAAATCTACTTTTCCACCCTTTATATCATTTGATACTTCTGAGCATAACCAATTCAATCCTTCAAGAACTTCAATCCAGGATTCACCATAGAGAATTACTTTTTCAATGAAATTATCATGATAAACATTTAAAAAATCTTTCACTTCTTTAAAAGAGTTAGAGATATCAATATTTAATGATTTGAAAGCACTAATCAAATCATAATCATTTTTAGTATATCCGATAATAATTACTGGTCTAGATTTTAATGCATATTGATTCATATAATCCGGCTTATGCAAATAGCCATTAGTAATAGCATTATCTCTAAGTTCTCTCAATTTAATTAATGTTATAGATTCATCACCGCTAAAATTCTTATTATCAGTAAGAAGATGGAAGCTTTCAAAATTCTTTTTTGCAATAGCAAATGAGATATTTCTATTCAAAGCATACGATAAGACATCTTCTTTTTCATAAGTATAGAAGGCACTATCTAACACATCTTTCTTAGAAAAATAATGAGCATGGTTAAAAACTCTATTTTGAATTAAATAAAGCTTTAAATTATCAGGACAAATAACATTGATATCAGTAGTGACCATATTGCTTAATCCTCCTTTTATTATTTTACTTCTATTTTTGTTTCTAGAAATATAAATTTAAAGTACTAATTAAGTATTGCTACATTTTTTACCCATTGTTTTCAATCAACAATTCTAAATTAGATTACAGAAATTCAATCAAATAACATTTTGCTAATGAAAAAAATTGGGCATACATCTATTAAAAGAAACACATGAGTCTCTACCTTTATGTTATAAAACAATCAAATAATTATTTTTAAATATTTAAGCTTTATTTTTGGACAAATTTATATTTATAAATTAAAATTGGTTATCCAAAATATCAATGTATTTCTTTTATTCTTAAAAAACTAATATATATTATATTTATAACAACTGTACATTATTTTTAATAAGTAATAACTATTAAAAATTCCTTTACAAATATCTTATCTACTTTTCGTGGACAAAGATGGAATACCCTATTTTTCGTGGAAATCTTATAATCTTATCGAATGGAGATAAAAACATGGATCAAATTAAAACCGGAAACTTCTTAGTTAGTCTAAGAAAAGAGAAGAACATTACTCAACAGCAATTAGCCGATATATTACAAGTCAGTGTAAAGGCAGTATCCAAATGGGAGTGTGGCGAAGGTTATCCTTCTATTCAAAGCTTAAAAGATTTATCTGATTTCTATGGTGTTACCGTAGACGAAATCATAAATGGTGAAAGAAATAAAACAGAAGCCAAAGAACCAGTCAATACTTCTATTCAAATCAAGGAAAAGAAACCATTGAACTTTCCTATCCTAAGATCTATTTCTTTAGGAATTACTGGATTAGGAATCATGCTTTATTTCATTATAATGTATTGCTGTTATTCAACAGCAGGCAGTTTGATTTGCATACTTTTCACAACCTTAATAGGATTGGTTTTAAGCTTAATAGAATTGAAGCATTATAAAGATAGAAAGAATAACATAATAGCTTTATTCAATTATGAATTCATAATAATTGGAATAGCTCTATCCTTTATTAGTTTTTGTTTCTCGTTAGCCACATTAACTGTAACTGTCGAGAATTACTACGTTACAGTTGACTCTTTTCATTTCGCAACTAACTTTGTTAACATTGCGATATGCCTTATAGGATTCCTAGTATTGTTGATTTGGGGTGGAATAGAATATGGGCTTTATCTTAAAAAAGGAAAAGATTTCTTCGATGCATTGAAAGACAAAGGAAATAGAATTCTAGCAGTTAACAATGTTAGTCTTATTATCGTCCTAATTCTTTATGTAATGCTGGATTCTAATAAATACAATTGCATTTGGTACCAAGTTGTATTCTTTGCTATCCCTTCTTTATTTGAAATAGTAGAGGCTTTTATCAATAAGTATGAAATCATATTCAAATCTATCAATTTAGTTCTATGCATAGCAGCATTTATAACATCAATTACTATGATAAATGTATTCAGCAATTATGTGGTAGAGTTGATTACAATATTGTTTATAGAAACAGCAGCCTTATCTTTTGCATTGTCCTTTGTAATATCTTCTTTAAAGAAAAAAGAAGTAAAATCAATTGAAAACAAATAAAATTATTGATTAAAATATTGAATCTGTGTAAGTGCTTACACTATAATTTACTCATAGAGAGGAGGTTTCTCCTAGTATGGATAAAATCATTCAAGATATAGCGACGATGTGGAATAATGGTTGGGACATAACCTTATATTCATTAATAGTAATTGTTATGAGTGCAATACTTACTGGACTGATAGGACTAGAAAGAGAAAAGCATGGATATTCAGCAGGTTTAAGAACTCATATGCTTGTAGGTGTCGGATCTACTTTATTCACTATTGTTTCAAAGTATGCTTTTGGAAGTGGAGATCCTGGAAGAGTAGCTGCTCAAGTAGTTACAGGTATCGGTTTTATAGGTGCGGGAACGATAATCCAAAACGGAATCAACGTCAAAGGATTGACTACAGCTGCTACCCTTTGGGTAGTGGCTGCAATAGGAATGTGCTGTGGAGTCGGCTATATTTCTGTAGCGATGATAGGGGCTTTAATTGCTTTAATAGTTTTAAGTGTTCTAAAACTATTGGAAGATAAAAATCCACGTAAAAAGTCATATAGATTAGCCTATCTTGTTACTAAAGGTGAAATGACTTTATCAAAGGCTGTAGCAGCCATGGACGAAATGAATGTCATCGTCAAAGATATAGATATCGGTTCTGCTATGCACGAAAACACTAGATGCACAAAAGTAGTCCTGACTTTGAAGATAAAAGGCATGAATACAAAAGCTGAAGTAATGGATAAGTTGATAAATATACTCCAGCCTCTGGCAATGGAAGAATTGACTTGATCATTATCCGCTCGAATTAAAATCGAGCGGATTTTTATTAAAAACCGTATTCTAGGATCAAAAATATGGCTTCAAGATCTGGTCATTTTACATATAGTCAATAAAATAAGATCAGAAGGTATATTTATGGAACAAACTGATGAATTATTCGTTTCTTCATTGATAAACGCATATATAAAAGATAATGATGATATCGATTCTGATTTTTCACCTGAATTCATTTATAACTCAAACAATAAACTAGATAGAAAACAAGTCATTAAAGTATTAGCTGAAAACCTTAAGACTTGCGATGAATTCATGTTCTCTGTAGCTTTTATCAGCGATTCAGGAATAAGTCCATTAAAAATAGCTTTAAAAGAATGTCAAAACAAAAATGTGAAAGGCCGAATATTAACTAGTAATTACTTGGATTTCACAGAGCCTAAAGCCTTAAAAGAATTGGATGAAATGCCAAATATAGATGTAAAACTATTATGGATTGATGACAAATATACAAAGGATGAACCATCAGGATTCCATACAAAAGGATATATTTTCAAATTCAAAGACACATACAAAATAATAATCGGATCATCGAACCTAACAGGATCAGCATTAACATCTAACGAAGAATGGAATAGCCTTATAGTCACAAAGAAAGATGGAAAAATAGCAAAAGAGATTTTGAATAGATTCGAAACACTTTGGAGCAATGATCATTCATTGAGCATAAAGACAATAATCGACAAATATGAAGAAGAATATGAATCTTTCAAAGAAATAAGATTATCGAATTCAAAAGAAATAAAGAAAGAATTCAAGCCTAATTCGATGCAATTAGCATTCTGTACCAAACTTAATGAATCCATAGATAAAGGTAATAAAAGAGGTCTTTTAATCTCTGCGACAGGAACTGGTAAAACATATGCATCAGCATTCGGTGTTAAATCCATAAAAGATAAAATTGATTTAAAGAAAATGTTGTTTATAACCCATAGGGAAACGATCTTAAAACAAGCTATAGAAACATATAGAAATGTTCTTGGTCAAGATATCAAAGCAGATTTATTCTCTAATGGGCATCACGATATAAAAGACAAGAATTATATTTTCTCTACAGTCAATACGATGAATCTTCATTTGAAAGAATTCACAAGAGATGAATTCGATTTAATTATAGTCGATGAATGTCATCGAATCGGAAAAGAAGGAATGTATCAAAACATTTTAAACTACTTTCAGCCGAAGTTTCTTCTAGGAATGTCTGCAACACCAGATAGAACTGATGGATACGATATTTATGATTTCTTCGATCATAATATCTTATATGAGATAAGACTATACAATGCTTTGGAATCAAAAATGTTAGTTCCTTTTTATTATTTTGGAATATCGGATATTCTTATAAATGGGAAACAATTGAGCGATGATGCAACATTCGATCAGCTGACATGCGATGATAGAATAGACAATATAATCAACAATAGAAAATATTACGGATCATCTGGAAGTAGAATCAAAACTTTGATGTTTGTATCAAAGATTGAGGAAGGGATAGAATTATCAAAGAAGCTGAATAATCGTGGGCTCAAAACGATTTTCCTATCAGGAAGTAGTTCAAATGAAGATAGGGAAAAGTATATAAAGCTATTGGAAGAAGACAATACTAATAATCCATATTTAGATATGATTTTAACAGTCGACATCTTCAACGAAGGAGTCGATATTCCTTCAGTGAATCAAATTATTCTTTTAAGACCTACACAATCTACAATTATATTTCTCCAGCAATTGGGTAGAGGTCTAAGAAAATTTGAAGGCAAGGATTATTTAACTGTAATCGACTTCATTGGAAATTATAAGAATGATTTCATGATTACAGATTCGTTCTCTTCAAAGAATAATGGAGAAGAATATCAGTCTAATGGTGGTGGTCGAGACGCATCTAAAACGACAAACATAATGCTTCCAGGTGGAAGCATTATAGACTTCGACCCTATAACAATGAAGACAATAGTCGAAATAAGCGATAAGGCGAGAGATTCTGATAGTAGAAGAATTAAAGAGCAATATATAGCTATTAAAAACAAGTTAGGCCGCATTCCAACTTTAATTGAATATGATGAAAATGGAGATTTGACAGGCAGAGTTTTCTTAGATTTATTCAAACAGACTTACTATGATTTCTTATCGAAAGAAGAAATAGGATCATTTGATATATTAAGCCAAGAAGATAGAGATGAGATTAAATATCTATCTAATAGCTTTGGTAACGGATTAAGAATTCATGAAAGTCTTCTTCTCAAAACTTTGATTGAAGGTGGAAATGAAGAAGAATTCATAAAGCAATTACCTGTAAATCAAATATATGATGAAAAAACTAGAAAGTCAGTGATATCAGTACTAGATACGTCATTTTTATCAGTTAAGGGATCTTTAGCTTATTCGACTATTGCAATAAAAAATGATAGGATTCAATTATCTGATAAATTCAAACAACATCTTTCAAATGAAACTTTCAATAAGTTTATAAATGAAATAATTGATTATTCAATCTATTCAAACAAGAAATATTTCTCTAATGTCACTGGAAATAATAATTTTGTTCTATATGAAAGATATTCTAGAAAAGATGTTTCTCGTCTAATCAATCTAACTAAGAACCAAGAAAGCACGATCTATGGATATAGAATCTTCAAAGATCTAAATATTGTCCCTATATTTGTAACCTACAACAAACATTTGGATAAGGAATCACAAATCAATTACTCCGATTACTTTGAAAATAAAAATATCTTTTGTTGGGATTCAAGGCATGATAGAACGACTGAATCACAAGAAATAAAAGACTTGTTGAGCGTAGCTAAGAACAACGGCCAAATAATGTTGTTCGTACAGAGAGAAAGTCCAGATAACAAAGATGGTTTAAATAAACGTTGTTTCTACTATCTAGGAAATACAAAAATACAAAATTATATCAATTCGACAAACACTACTGAATCAGGAAAGAAAACAAACGTGGTCAAGTTTGAATTGAGGATGGACAATCCTATTCCAGAATATCTTTATAAATACTTCGTGATTTAATAAGAAACAACTAAACTGAATGATTTTATGTATCATCAAATCTTTAAATACAGATTGGAAGAAATCTTTTAGATGGATTTCTTCAATTCTTTTACAACGAGTAAATCAGCTGGTAAAAAATCGATATTATCTAGTTGCTCTTTGGTTATGAATTTAGCATCTTCAGCCTCAACTAATTCTAAGTGGCCATCTATCAAAGAACAGATAAAACACTCCATCTTCAAATGAAAATTCGGATAATCGTATTCTACAGTACATAAATATTTATCTATGTTTATATCTGCTTTCAATTCTTCTTTAATCTCTCTTTTTAAACATTCTTCAGGAGTTTCACCTTCTTCTATTTTTCCGCCTGGAAATTCCCACCAATCTTTAAATTCCCCATATCCCCTTTGCGTCACAAAGATTTTATTATCTTTCATTATTATAGCTGCCGATACATGAATATTTTTCATTGCTGACTCACCTCTTACAAAACAGTATTTTATCTGGTGAAAGATCAGAGATCAAATCAAAAATATCATTTGACTTGTTATTTAAAAAACATTGGAGTAAAATACCCTATTGCAACCTGTCCGAGAGATAATCATTCCTCGGTTTTTCTCATGGGCATGGTCGAGCTAAAATTCCAAGGAGGAAAACTATTATGGCATTAGCAAAAGAAGAAATCGTCGAACTTACTAAGAAGTACGGAAAAGATGAGAAGGACACTGGTAACACCAAAGTCCAAATCGCTCTTTTGACCAAAGAGATTGCAGATCTCACTGCTCACCTTTTGGCCAACACTCACGACTATTGTGCAAAGCGTTCTTTGACAATTCACGTCGCAAAGCGTACCAAGCTTCTCACCTATCTCAAGAGAACCGACTATGAGGGATATCAAGCCCTTATCAAGGATCTCAAACTCAAAAAGTAATTCGAGTTTCCATGTCATATACCCGCATTTCAAAACAATGCGGGTCTTTTTATTCCAAAAAATAAGGTAAAATATATAAGATGAAAGAAGGAATAGATATGATTGATAGTTTCGATGATGTTCTCAAAGCTAGAAGATCTACTAGAGAATACACTGAAGAAGGTGTATCCAAGGAGGACATGCAACAAATAGTAGAAGCCGGTACATTAGCTCCAAGCGGAATGGGTAAAAAAGAATTGATGTTTATTGGATTGACGAACGAATATGCGAAAGAATATTTGTCGATTGCAAAGAATAAATTTGGAATGGATAGATATTATGGTGCAAAGCACATAATCCTTGTATTTAGAAACAAAGAAATCGAATCCTTATATCTTTTGGATGTTGGTGCTGCTATGGAAAACATGTTGCTCAAAGCTACAAACTTAGGACTTCAATCTTGTTGGATTCATGCTGCTAAAGATTTAGCAGAAAATAAAGACTTTTCTAAGTTCCAAGAGAAGCTTGGATTAGATAGCAAATACGAAGTATTAGAATCTATAGCTATAGGACATGGCGAAAAAACTATAGATAAAGAAGTGGACAATTCCCGTGTCAAAGTATTCTAAACATAGAATTGCCATCTTAGGTGGTGGAGTAGCCGGAGTCTCTTTAGCTCTATTCATAAAAAATAGAGATCCTAGTTTTGAAGTCTCGATTTTTGATGGTTCAAAAAAAGTGGCTTCTAGAATTCTTATATCTGGAAACGGACGATCAAACTTCTTCAATACAGACTATTTCAACCCATCGAACTTGGAAGACCCAATCTTTCACAAAGCAAAAAGTATCGTGGAAGGATCGATAGGATTAGATGCTTTTAATGAGTTCATCAAAATAACAAATTGTCCTTATTTCAATCAAGGGAATCTCATATATCCTTTTGCGAACAAATCATCTGCTTTATATGATTCAATGATGGATAAAATCCAACAGTACAAAGCACAAATAATTCATGAGAAAGTAATTGATGTATTTGAAAACAAAGATGAATCTATTTCTTTTAAAACTATCGATGAAAATAATGACATAAAGAAATACTCATTCGATAAAGTATGTCTTTCATTCGGTGGTAATTCATTAGCATATCCACCTTTTGATTGGTCTATTTTGAAATCCTTAAATTTAAAACATATCGAATATACCCCCGCTATTTGTCCTATAAAAGTAAAAGAGAAAGGACTTAAAGCCTTAGATGGAATAAGAGCTAAATGCATCATGTCTCTTTATAAAAAGGATGATTTGATTTATAAAGAAGAAGGCGAGATATTATTCAAACCTGATGGATTATCTGGAATATGTATCTTCAATGCATCGATTAGATTAAATCCAAATGAATTGAATTCATATTCTATTCATTTGAATTTAACTAAGCATTCCAATTCTAAGATAGAAGTAGGTATGAATAATATCTATTATGCATATCCAAAACAATTGAGTGAATATATAGTTAAAAAATCTAAAGAAGATAGTAAGACTTTGAATGATGAAGCTAGTAATCTATCATTCCAAATCCAAGGTTTATATCCTTTTAAGTTCTCACAAGTATCCAAAGGCGGTATCGATTTCTCTGAAATCAATACAAAAAACATGAATCTAATTAAGCATAAAAATATCTATACTTTAGGTGAAATGCTAGATATACCATTACCATGTGGCGGTTATAATATTGGATTGTGTATAATCGAAGCCTACAAAGCCATGTTAAGTTTATTAAGTTAGGAGAAAGAAGCTATGGAAACAAACATAAATCAATTAGTTAAAGACAATTTAGGATCTTATCCAGCTCAGATCTTTGAAGAGTACTTCAACGAAAGAATTCCGGAAGCTGATAGAGATGGAACATTAGCTGTTTTAAAGAACACACTAGATATCTTAAAACAGACAGGTAATCTCCCAAAGAATTCTTCCTTATACTCATTGGTCTTCGATTTAATAAACTATTCGTATGGTGAATGGTGGTTTGCAGTAAGAGATAACAAGAACAAAAAAGAAATAGTAAAAGACCATTCTTTGATCGTTTCACTATCAAATAAAGTTGCTGTTAAATTCTTGCTATTGGTAAGAGGAGTTAGAAAAGGTCAACTTAAAATATCTTCTTTGAGTCCTTATTCACCAGTCAACACTGCTTTAAAAGCCTTGATTACTGAGCTTATAAATCTCAATTTTCCTTTCATACAAAACAATCCTCAGAAGACTTTAATCAACGATTTGTTCGGAAGGATTTTCTCAAAATCAAATGGAACTTTAAAAATGTTATCGCAAGGTTTAGCTAGTGATGCGTATGTATCGTGGAGAACATTGCATGAAGCAGAATGCATCCTTGCAATTCTAGTCAAAGATGGAAAGCCTATGCAGGATGAATATGTCCAACATATCATCTACGATAACGCGTTTAGAGGATCTATACAATCCAAAGAGAGAACAGATGAAATATTCATAGCTTTAAAAGCTGATTTAAAGTCTCACGGATTGAAGAGTAAAGATATGAAGAAGTTCATCGAATACGGATGGCTTTATCAAACCCCAGAATATAAAACACTGGAAGAGAAAGGAAAGCTATTTGAAAAATACGCTGTTTCTATTCGTGATTCAAATGGAAAAGAAGGATCCTTTAAAATCATTAGAGGCCCATCTATCGAATCTGAGGACTATCCTTTATTTGAAAAATATCGTGCTGAATTGATGTCATGGGATCACAACCAATTACATGATTTTAAATTGAACTTCAGGGATGGAATAGAATTCTTAGCCGGACTTTCAAAATATTCCGAATGGTACGAAACAGCCAGTGAAGTCACACATTCCTCACCTGTTTTCTTCTATTCAAACGATCAATTCTTCTTTGACTTATCAACTGTCGCATTATATCAGTTAGTACTGAGAGTCACAGGAATCTTCATGTCATATATGGACGAAGTATTCTCGGCCAATCCAAACACAAAGGGATTAGTTCTTCAACTAATCTCTTATGCCAAAGAGATGTGTGATGATCAATGCCAAAGATTTAAGAATCTATATGGAATAGATGTCTTAAACGACGAAGGTAGTGTCAAGGATCCACATTCGAGAACAAGAGCTGAAAACAAGAGTGTGGATGATGGTGAAGCCTTCGATAAGCTGAGTGACTCTATGGATGATAAAAACTAAAAGGACTATTTAAAATGAGTGAAAAAACTATATATAAAAACCTTCCTATTGTTAGTGCCAAATGTATAGGATTGGATGATTTAGGGCAAGGTGTATGCAGGGATAAAGATAACATTCTTTTCGCTAGAGGACTCCTTCCTGGTGAGGAAGGTGAAGTACAGCTTAGAGCTGTCAAAGGAAAAGTTGCTTTTGGTGACACGATCAAAGTCACTAAAAAAAGCCCTGATAGAGTCAAATGTCCTTTTGAATTGACAGAGACAGGAATATCAGATCTAGGTCATTTAAGATACGAAAAAAGGCTTATCTATAAACAAGAAAACATAAGAAATCTTATAAAGAAGTTCACCCATCTCGATATCGAAGTAAAGCCTACAATTCCTTGTCCTTTAAAAGATGGATTTAGAAACAAAATACAAAGACCTGTAAAGTATTCTGCTAAAGAGAAAAAAATAGTCAGTGGATATTATAGAATCAACACCCATAAGCTAGTAGAAATGGAGCATTGTCCAATCGAAAGCAAATTATCCGATATAGTTTTGACCAACCTTTTAACCATATTGAACAAATATAATATTCAGGCTTATGATGAGGATTCACAAGTAGGACTGTTACGTCATATATTGATCAGAACTTCCTACAACTACCAAGAAGCTTTAGTCACATTAGTCGTCACAAGTTTTGAAGTTCCAAATCTCGATAACATAGTAAAAGATTTGATAGATATATGTCCTGAAGTTAAATCGATAACACTGAATTTAAACAAGAGAAGAACAAATGTCATTCTAGGAATGCTCGATAAAGTTGTATATGGCGATGGCCATATAAAAGATTCGATTCTCGGAAAGACATTTATCATATCAGCCAAATCCTTCTATCAAACGAATCCATCTCTTTTAGATCAACTCTATGGAAAAGCAATCGAAGGCCTTAATCTAAACGGAACAGAAACTATATTAGATGCATATTGCGGAACTGGTACAATTGGAATTTGTATGGCTGACAAAGCTAAGAGAGTTGTCGGTGTAGAAATAGAGAGCAGCTCTTATGAAGATGCTTTGACAAATGCTAAAAACAACCATATAAACAACATTAATTTTCACTTAGATGATGCGACTGAATATCTTCAAAGAACTGATGAGCATTTCGATTGTATAGTCTTAGATCCTCCAAGAAAAGGAACAACACCAGAGTTCATTAAAGCCTTGATAAAAAACGGTCCTGAAAAAGTAGCATACATATCTTGTGACCCTGCTACATTGGCTAGGGATTTAAATCTATTGAAGAATGATTATTCAATCATTTCAGTACAAGGTGTGGATATGTTCCCTACTTCGCATCATGTCGAGACTGTGGTGTTGCTAAGTAAGAAAAACGGGTGAAGATAGCTGAAAATCGATAAAAATTGAGGGATTTCCTTCTTTCTAAAAATGAGGAAAATCCTTTTTTTGTTGCAAAAATGGGCTAATTGGCGGTAAACCGGTAAAAAACAGGGCATTACTCGTATGGAGAAATAGGTCAACTTCAAAAATGAACACCCATCCTACCTCGTATCGATACGGGGATAGGTGACCTTTATCCATGTTATATGGAAGGAATGGGGTGAAAATCTTTTGTCTTGGAAAGTCTTGCCATTTCAAAGAAAGCTATTTTTTCTTTAAGACTTCCCAATAACCTGTTTTTTTGAACCAACCCTTATCACATAATTATATGCGACTAATTTTTCAAGGCATCTTCAAAGACAAGTGATCTAAATTATAATGGTGACGTTATAACTGTTAATGCTCATTTGGTGTGTGTTTGACTCTTGAGTTTCTTAGTGATTTCCGAATAAAGTTCCCGTTCTTTTTGACAATAAATTGAAGAGGTTTTGAGTGTTGGCAGCGACATTTTCTCCTGCCATTGCCAAGACACCAGAGATCTCTTTGTCGATTTCTCTCTTTGACTCCTCATAGCAATCTTCGAACAGCTTGCTCATGCATATGCACAACATATACATAATCTGGTTAAACAAGTAGAAGAGCCCGTTCACGTCGGACCATGCTCCAGTGTTTGCGTACCAAAGGTATCCGTTTGCGTGAGAGACCATCTGAGATTCTGCATAATGGAGTTTTATCGAATGACCGTTTGATAAGCCTTTGCCATCTTCCTTAAATAAATCAGCCAACTGACTGACGAGCTTCGTCAAGGATTTCATCTTCCCCTCGGCATCCAATGTGTATCCTGTGGTTTTCTCGAAAGCTATGTCAAAGCTTTCTTTGCTCAAGCCGTTTGGGTATTTGGATTTATAGAACCCATATGCTTCCAAAAGGATTTCGTCGATGTCTTCCTTCGAGTCGTAGAGACGGGCAATCGACAGGTTATCATGGCATTGCATCAGCTTATAGGAATCGTTGACATCATTAGAGTTCAAATAAACTTCGTAAAAGACGCTTAGAAGCTCTATGAGAACCTTCCACATTTGGACTTGACTTGCTCCGTGAAGCCGAAAACGGTATCGAACGCCATCTCCTGTATAATCATCGATATGTTGTGGAAAGTGTTTGAGACGTAGTTATCTCCGAAGCTTTTGTTGAAAATGTCGATAACGCTTTCTAAATCCGTGCATTCAGATTTGATTGAGTCTATGAACCCCTCGGCATCCTTGCTTGAGAGAACCAGAAAACTATATTGCTTCAAATTCATTCCTTTAGGAAGGGTTGAATACTCCTTCTTTAGGATTTCAAGCGTGTCCAATAACAGGAAAAGATGCCCCTTAGAGGTAAGGCTTTCATTTGATGTAGGATGAATCATTGCACTAAGGATTGAGTATCGCTTTTCCCATTCATCTCCAAGATTGTCTTTTACCACTTTTTGGAATGACAATTTTGGATTGCAGGCGAAGGGGAGTGGAGAGCTAGCTATCTTCTTCAAATCGGCTTTGCTTATGTCCGGGAATGCGGCTTGGAAAAAGTCTAAAGCCTCGTTGAATTTGTCTTTGATATCGTCCGGTATGATGCTTGAATCATAGCATTCTTGGAATTTCCTATATTGCTTGTACTCGATGATGGGAACCTGGTTCTTTATGAGGTCGAGGCTGATGTTCTCAAAATATCCGTTTTTGCAGGCCGTTTTCATTGCCAGCCCTTCGATGATGCATCTCACATTTAAGAAGATGCCGGGAGATTCGATGTACTCGTAATAGAAATTCTTGAGGAAGCTCATCGCATGGGACGTGATGTAAAAATCGAAAATCTCGTCATAGGATGGCGAATATCCCTTCTTGTTGCATTTCTCAAGAAGAACGTTGTTGTATGGGAAGACTTTTCCGAAAAGGGCGTTCACATCCGATAGGGTTTTCTCAAGAATGTCCTGGCTTTTGTTTCCGTCATCGTTTTTTCTCAGTACGAAGTAGCTATCAGCAAGATTTTGTTCCAGCCACTTTCTCGTCATGTAGACTTTTGAGTATTTTGCAATGTCGCACAAAACTCTTATCAAATTGATATCAGGGCAGTCATGAAGGTAATCGTAAAGATTCTTGCTGTATGCATAAGCGGCTTGCTGGCCTAAGCCGTCGTAACTGATGCCATAGCTAATGTCAACCTCTTTGCCTGTTCTGGAATCTATCGAACCGTAAACTGGTCCTTTAGCCATCTCTTCAATGAATGGCATCGAAATCGCCAAGTCGTATATTTTGCCGTCAATCACCAGCCAGGAATGGTCGAATGGCTGGAAGCCTTTCTGTTCGCATTCTCCGATGCATGGCGTTGCGTCGATTCCGATTTTCTTTGCAAAGGCATACATCATCGCAGTAGTGGCATGGCAGGCTCCGTACCAATTATTTTTCCTCATGAATGACAAAAGGTTGTCGCAGAATTGGATGAATAGGTTCTTTTGCTCATCGTTCATCTTTTCGTTCCCTCACCTTTCATTCCATCGAGATAGGCATTGAGCTCTTTAAGCTGGCTTTTGCTCAGCCTGTTGATCTTCTCTTCGATGGATTCCTTTCTTGTTTTGGCCTCCGGTGGGGTGGTCTTTGCCAGCAGTATCTTGTCAGCGTTGATTTCTACGCTGACATACTCTCCTATATGGAAGCCTGCTTCTTCGAGCCATTTTCCTTTCAAAAGTATTGTAGGGACGGAAGTGTAGTTTCCTCCTCCCATCGATTGGTCATATATCTTTAGCTTTCTCATATGTAGCTTCCTCCTTCACTTTTATTATAACTTATCGTTAATAAAATCTTAACGATTATGAAGTGAAAAGCAGCATCGGTTTAAAAGCTTTTTAAAATTTACATTGAAGAAAAAGAATCGATGTCATCTAGAAAATTTCACAAATCTACATTGGTGTGGTAAAATCATGTCAGTTGAAACGAGAAAGAGAAAATGGCCAAGAAAAGTTTGATCAATGGAATGAAGTCAAAATTCCTCGGGGGGTTACTATTTCTAAGTAACATCTCTCTTGTTTCAGTTAGCTTCTCTGCTTGGTCAATCGGGATGGTTGGAAGTGCCGAAGCCGAAATTCACGTAGAAGCCGCCGATCTAACGTATGCCATTAATTTCAAATCTCTTGATTCTGGATATAGTTTTTGTAAATACGGATTTGTGAATTCCGATGGGCAAATATTTGATTCGGCAACATATGCTTTCTGCTTTTCGATGAATCAAATGGCGCTAAAGTCATTGGGATATTTTGATGACAATGTTTTGAACTTCAATTTGAAGATAGTGAACGATTTACCATCTTCCAAATTTATAACCCTTTTCCAAAAAGGCTATTTCAGTGCAAAGGCATCGTTGCAATACAATTCAATTACAGGGAACGATTATGCGTTAAGCTCGGCTTCCTCTAAATTGGCAGGGGAGATTCCGCTTACCAATCTGACCACAAACGATCAGGAGGATTTATTCGTTAATCTGTCTTTTGCTGTGAATTCAAACTCCTTAGCGTCTATTGCGACTTATTTTGATTCTTTTACATCATCTCCGAATCTCTCATTCAGTGTTTCTTTGGGGGTTATAAGCTAAGATGAAGAGGGCTTTGGCAATTTTCTTATCCTTTGTTTGCTCATTTATGCTTATTTCGTTTGGACTCTCTGATTGGATTCTGAACACCCCTGCCGTAGCGAAAGCCGATCCTTCTTTCGCCAGCGTTGGTGGGAAGATTGATAATTACACCTTCGACGGGAAGAATGAGTCATCTACGCCATATGCCAGCTTTACCACTTTGGAAGGAGCCGTAAAAAACGCAAACGAGAAGGCGGCAACGACCAAAGTACATATGTATCTCACGATTGGATCCCATATTAACGTTAGAAATCAGACGATTAAGCTGAACAGCGGCGTTTCCTTATACATGCCTTATTCAGAGAAGAAGTGCGACATTTCCGATAATAGCGAGATAAAGGCTCTTAGAGACGAATTCATCGATATATCAGATCAGAATATTAAAAAATATAGGGTTAGCAGTTTTTCCTTATACTCCACGAATATAACAATTTCATCAGGAGCTGCCATATATATCGGAGGGCAATTCAGGCAAAAAGGAGTCTCTGGGTATTACTCTGAAATCGGTCTTAATAATACGTCTTCGATTACTGTCTCAGGCGAATTGTATTGCAATGGATATATAAAGGAAATCAGCGCGAAGAATGTGGACAACGATGACGACGTATCCAATTATCGATTCAGCAACGAGTCAGATAAATTGAGGTATGTCAAGGTCCTTTCTGGCGGGTATTTGAAAACGCCGATGGCCTTCTATGATGCAGGCTCAATGGGTGAGCTTACCGGTTTGAACGGGAAAGACGTCTTCCCGATCAACGTTTTCGATTTCCCGTGCATCCAAACGTATTTCTCCATCGCCAGCGGGGCAAAATTCGAGGCGGCCGCAAGGATGTTCAAATCAAGTGGTGGGACGGAAATACCGATAAATGAGACATTGCTTATCATTTATAATGGCAAATCAAATAAGAAGAATCCATTTATCAAACTCACGAGCGGATACATCTCTTTTGAGTATTGCCCATTGCAGCCTGGGTACACCTCTTCGGATGCCTCGAAAACATACATGTGCATTAATGGAGCTGCTGATTTGGGCTATATATCCATCACTGTTAACGGGACTGATATCACGACTAGCGGCAAATTCCTGCCGATGTCGTACAAAATGCAAGTTGTCATCGGCAAAGCTGGGAATTTCAACACCAATGGGTATGACATGAAATTCATGGGAGGCTCATCTCTTACAGTTTGCGAGGGTGGGACGCTCAATCTAAAGAGCAAGCTAATCGGGTACAAAGCCAAATCCACGGCCGGGATAATAGACTATCCTCAAGCTTACGGAGATTCGAAATTCCTTGTGAATGGCAGCGTTGTGATGTCGAGTTCCGCCCAGCTTGGCGGTCATTTCACGACAAAAGAAGGAGCCGGCAATGCTAAAATGGATTTATCAAATGCCCCCCAGGATTCCTTAAAGGTCACGTCATACGAAGGCTTGACCAAAACAGGCATTTCCGTTTATGCGACCGGAGACTTTTTTGATAGCGACACGGATGCAAAGATTTCGTACCTTTTGAAGGGCGGCGTTGTCGTCTCGTCGGATCCGAATGAGAGAATGTGCTGGGCCGATGGTGGCAACCTTAATTCGTTCCTTTTAACAATAAGGGTAGATAACAGGAATAACTATGAGCACCCAGCCTTGGGATACAAAGTCTCCATGTTTAACTCAAGCAACAAAGAGTCTTCACTAACACCGGAGGGTGTTTATGTGACGACGGATTCAGAGTTCCCAATTGAGAAGGGGCTGAAATTCAAGGTCGATTCGTTAGACAGAGCCGAAAAGACTGAGTTCACAAGTCAAAATGGAAGCAACTACACGTTCAGTAGCGGCACATCATTCACTATGGTAGGCGACATCGAGGTAACCATATACCCTAGCGAAGGCGTGTTGGTAAGATTCAGCATTGATAACGAAAGTGGATCAGGCGGGTCTACGACAGTCATTTCCGAATCGGCCACTAGTGGCGGTACTTATTATCAAATAGGTACTTCTAGTGCTGGTTCTGCCGTTGATATTGCGGTCAAGAAGGGCGCCTATATTAAATATGAAGTTACTCAAGGCAATGCAAAAGGAACAAAGTTGGGGAACCATTATTTGTTCAGCGGTTTAGTGACAATTCATGCTAATGACGATTCCTCAAAAAATAATGGGCAACAATTAACCACCAAAATTAAGAATAAAACTTCTTTTTTCGGTTATATTCTTGCTGGAAGCACTAGCGTTTCGACTAATACTCATATAACGTCAAATTCAACAATCCATGCCTACATAGAGAAGAGGTAGCTATGAAATTGCATATTTGAATGTTTCCTCACACTATTGACGTTGATTATAACTTCCAGTAGACCTGTCGAAAAATGCTACCAGTTGATATGTTCCTTCTATGCGGTTCATCGTATGTATGGTCATGTTCCTTACGTTCAAACTATGCATGTTGAGACGGTGGTGTTGCTAAGTCGTAAAAACGGCTAAAAAAGGCAAAAAATCGACAAAATTTGAAGGATTTCCTTCTTTCTAAAAATGAGGGAAATCCTCTTTTTTATTACAAAAATGCCTCAAATCGCGGTAAACCGGTAAAAAGCAGGACTTTACTCGTATGGGGAAATAGGTCAACTTCAAAAATGAACACCCATCCTACCTAGTATCGATATGGGGATAATTGGATTGTATGTTTACACGATGGAGGAAATAGGTGAAAAAACTTGTTTATGGGCTTTTATTGAAATCCGTCGTTTCCTCATTTTTTGTGTTTTCAGAGTAGACTGCAACTACACAGACAACATGGAAAACAGGTTGTGGGTCGAAAAATAGGCAAAAACATGGGTATAGTTTGATTGCGGGGCGAAAAACAAATAGGTTTGTTGATTGTGCGAGTTTCAATAAAAGATATTTGCTCGTGCGTTTTATTAATCTTTTTAGGCTTTGCACGAAATACATTTCTCGATTTTATGTTTCGTTTCGACTTGAACCAATGAATGAACCAATGATTGAACTAATAAGTGAACCAATCTGGACTTTAAAGTATACTATTATTACTATTGGATAGGGGATATATATGAATTTAGGAAAAGAAAGTTAAACGATTGAATTCAAGGAATCTACAAGTGAATTAAAAGAAGGAATACGATCTATTGCTTCTATGTTGAATAAAAATCAGCATTGCGTGCTTTACTTTGGCGTTAATGACAATGGGGATGTGATTGGCCAGCAAATTGGAAACCGAACACTTCATGATGTTTCTCAGGCAATTTCAGTCAACATCGAACCTTGTGAAACTCAAGAAACTCGGACTTATTGAAAAAGCTGGAAAGGCTGATATGAGAAAATACATAGTTGGGATGATAGAAGTGGTCATTTCAAACCAAATATAAAATCAATGAAATATGCAGATGAAGCCTTTGGAAAACTTCCGAAGGAACTGTTCACAAAGAATTCAAAGAAAGGAAACAAATAAAATGGATAACTTGATTGGTAAATACGGTTCCACCCTCTGGGAACCGCCCATAGACGAAGAGGATGCCAAGTGGTACAACGGTGGGAAAGAAGCTCAGGGCCACCAAGGCCTCGTTGGGAAAGTCATCAAGGATGATGGCGATATCCTGACCATGTTTTGCCAAGGAAGGACGATGCGTTTCTTCAAGAAAGACTTTAAAGCCTATCAGGAACCGGAATTCGAGTGGGGCGACAAAGTCCTGATTCTCGACAAGAACCTGGAAGGTACAATCTGCCATTTCACCTGGCACTTTAAGAACAAAGAGTACTTCTATTTTGTCGAAGTCAATGGCAAGAGACTGAAGAAGCGATATTACAGGACGGATTTGAAAAAGCTATGAACTACCTAGAACTCAGCAAAGAAGTCTCCTATGCCCTGCGCCACGCCCCATGGGAATATGAGCTCGAGATGGACGAAGAGGGATTCGTCCCGATAGCGCAACTTCTCGCCGCCCTCGATGAGACCGGGCATTATGAGAGGAAGATTACAATCGAGGACCTCCATTATATGATGGAAGCCAGCGACAAGAAGCGCCATGAAATCGTCGGTGACAAGATCAGAGCTCTTTACGGCCATTCCGTCCCTAACAAAATCCAAAAAGAAAAAGCTACTCCACCTGATGTCTTATATCATGGCACGGCTCATAAATTTATAGATTCCATTATGAAAAGCGGGTTAATCCCTAAAGGCAGGCAATATGTTCATTTGTCTATGGACACAGAAACTGCTCTTATCGTTGGCAAAAGAAGAGATAATAATCCTGTCTTGCTAGAAATTAATGCAAAACAGGCTTATGCAGGTGGTGTTTCTTTCTATATCGGCAATGATAAGGTATGGCTTAGCGATAATATACCGTCGAAATATATCAAGATAAAATATTAATATCATCAAAATAGAAGCGTTCTTCTACTACCAAAACTCAATTTTAATGATAATTTTGGTAGTAGAAGATGTTTTATGTTTTTTGAAATGGCAAAAATAATGGCTAAAATCCATGGATAGACGGAAACGAACCGATGATCACGGTGTACTCCGATAGGATTGAGATACTTTCAAGAGGCGGACTTGCACCTCTTCAGACTAAGGCCGGTTTCTTTCGTGGACATTCCGTTCCCGTAAATGAGAAACTATCTGAAATTTTCTTGCAACTGCATATCAGTGAAAAAACGGGAAGAGGAATTCCTGTTATTTCGTCTGAATACGGAGAAGGGGCGTTTGATTTCTCCGACAACGACATCACCGTCACCATTCCATTCAACTTCATCAACGAGGTGGGTGATAAAGTGGGTGATAAAGTGGGTGATA
>FR878802.1:54861-77641 GCA_000434395.1 Clostridium sp. CAG:568
GGTGATAAAACTGAAGAGCACGGACTCAATGACTCACAAACAAGAGTATTGGCTGAAATCAGGAATAACCCAAATATTACGAAAAAGGAACTGGCTGTTGTCTGCCATCTCGGCAGGACGTCCATTGACAATACCGTTGCCGTGCTGAAAAAAAGAGGATTTATCGAGAGGGTCGGATCTAATAAGTCAGGATATTGGAAGGCGAATTGAATGAAGTAAAGGGGCGGAGCGTTCCTCCGATGGTCTGGAGCTGGGGAGAAACAAGAAACGTCGTCTAGATTGCAGTTATCATTGCGTTGGATAGTAATGAAAGGTTTAGCCATCTTAAGCGCTATGGAATCTTGTAAAACTCAATACTTTCCTCATACTAGGGATGTTGTCTGAAATTTCCAGTAGACCTGTTGAAAAATGCATTCAGTAGACATGTTCCTTCCATGAGGTACCCTGTATTGGTAGACATGTTCATCGCATGTCGACGACACATGTTGAGACTGTGGTGTTGCTAAGTCGTAAAAACAGCTGAAAAAGGCCGAAAATCGATAAAAATTGACGGATTTCCTTCTTTCTAAAAATGAGGGAAATCCTCTTTTTTATTGCAAAAATGACCCAAGTGGCGGTAAACCGGTAAAAAACAGGGCTTTACTCGTATGGTAAAATAGGTCAACTTCAAAAATAAACACCCATCCTACCTCGTATCGAAATGGGGATAGGTTGATGGTATGTATACACGATGGAAAGAATAGGTGAAAAAGGCCGTATTCATGGGCATTTATTGAAATCCGTCGTTTCCTTGTTTTTTTGCGTTTTCGGAGTAGACTGCAACGACACCATTAAAAACACAATCCTTTCGGGCTCCCCGGCAAAGAAAATTACGGATCTGGAGGCGAGGATTTCAAACCTCGAGAAGCAAAAGGACAATATCGTTGAACCGAGGGTGAGTGGGATCGTCTCCAAAGAGGACTGTGAGAAGAAATACGCCTCGATAACGAAAGAAATAGAGATGGCGAAAGGTGAGCTTGACCGCCACCAGGACAGGAAGCGAGAACAATCCGAGATGAAGGGGAAGGGGAAGGAATTCAAGGAGACCATACTCAAGCACAAGAGAATCGACGAGTTCCAAAGGGAGATACTCGAGACGACTGTGGACAAGATCATCGTTGGCGGTTTCGATGACGACGGCAATCCCGATTCGCACAGGATGAATTTCATCTTCAAATGCGGCGTCAGCGCGAACGCCGTCTACTCTAGGTGTTTTTTCGACTACTTCCTGAAGAGGCTTCGCTTTTTATGCGACACGGGTAGGTTTATTTCAACAATTGATTTCTTAATTTGCTTGTTGTCGTTGCAAATATTTAGAAGATATAAAAAATTGCCACGATAACTATGAAATAGTGAGGCTGTAGTGTATAATAATGGCAAAGGAGGCAGGCTATGATACTATACAAACGGGAAAAGTATTTGTCTAAAATGCGCGCGTTCTTCCATGACGACGACCTCATTAAGGTGATAACCGGCATACGCAGATGCGGAAAATCCAGCCTTATGCAAACGATAGCGGAAGAACTAAAAGGGGATGGCGTTGCGGAAAGCAACATCATTTACATCGATCTCGATAAACGTGGGTACAAAAGTATTCGAAGCGCCGAGCAGTTAGATGCATTAATCGAATCCGCCACGCAAGCGAAAGGGATGAAATACCTTTTCATAGACGAGATTCAGAACGTGGAAGGCTTTGAGGAAGTAATCAACGGATTTCGGTCCGAAGGAGACTATTCGATTTTCATAACCGGCTCTAATTCTTACTTGCTCAGCGGAGAACTTGTAACGAAATTAACCGGCAGGTATTTGGAATTCGAAATGTTTCCGCTGACATTTGACGAATACGAGGACATGAAGAAATTTTATGGGCGGGATATCGATGCCAACGCCGAAATAGAATTGAACCACTATATTTTGGAAGGCGGATTTCCACGTGCCATCAAAATCGACAATCTTTCGGATAAACGTACTTATGTGAGGGGGATTATCGATGAAATCTTTGAAAAAGATATCAAACGAAGGGTGAAAATCAAAGATGTTCAGTCCTTTGAGCTGGTTAGGAACTACATCATTAACAATTTCGGTGCAACGACTAGCATCAACAGCCTGCACGAAGCCCTTCTCAAAAATGGTATGGCCATCAGCCGTCAGACGGTGACTCGGTATATAAAAACGTTGGTTGATGCCAAAATTCTGTATGAGTGCAAAAGATTTGATATGAAATCGAAAAAAGCACTTTCGGGGGAACAAAAGTATTACGTTGCCGACTTGAGCTTTTACTATGCGATGAACACGGACAACTGGATCAATTACGGGCCAGCATTGGAGAATATCGTGTATCTATATGCACGAAGCCTCGATTATGCGGTAAGCGTAGGTCGCATCGGAAAACTGGAATGCGATTTCATCCTCCGAGACGGCAATATGGATTATTCCTATGTGCAGGTGGCCTATAAGATGCTGCAGAGCAAAGATACGGAAGATCGAGAATACAGACCATTGGAGAGCATACGAGATAACTATAAAAAATACGTGATGACAACGGACTATATGCTGCAAAAGAGAAATGGAATCCTCCATGTTAATCTGATGGATTTCATAGGCGATGGGAAACGATTTTAAGCGTAGGACTTGCCCATTAAAAGCATGCCAAAGGAATAGCCTTCTATGATGTCGTCGACTCCATCGGCCGATTGATTGAAATCGTTATTTGATTAGATTTGAGATAAGGAGGATGCGTTCCTCCTTTTCGTATGGTTTGAAGTCGGATGAGCGATTAAAGCGTTCCGAAAATATACTAGAAGTGTGCATGAGGCTTGGAGGAAAAGAAAAAATCATTTTATTGATACACCTCAAAAACTTCATTTTGCGGGGTGGCTCCTCCCAAAAAAGCCTGATGAATACAGTCTCGATTCGATACCATCTATTAGGAGGAATAAGACTATATGCCGTTGCTTCGAGATGGTTGGTTTAATAGAAAGGAACGGAAGCGGCCTTAAGAAGATATACAACGTATACAAAAAAACTGAAGTTCAAGGAACCTCAGCTGAATGATCAACACGATTGTTTCCTGATCACCCTATACGATATGCTGGGTGAAAAGAATAAATAGTGTGATAATCAATGGCAAGTATGATGAAGCGATATTGGCCTTCTGTAATGGTGTTTCCCACAGGATTCTGAGTCATGCACGTCTACCTGTTCCGCCACGAAGGCATTCGGCTTATTTTTCTTTGTCCAATTTATCGAGGAATTCTCTTGTTTCTTTGATGAATCGGTCAACGTTTGAATTATCTTCCCATTTCTTCTTCGCCGCCTCGTAATCGTCCCTTGGGGTAGGGGAGAGAAGAGCATCGAGCTGCTTTTTTCTTGCTTCCTCCTCGAGTCTCATCTCTTCGTCCGTGAGATACCAGCTCCACCATTCAAAGAAATCGTCGTCCATTTTTCGTCTACCTTCCTTTCTGCGTTTTTATTATATCATCGTTTTTCCGTGAAATTACTGTTTCTGATTTTTTGCCTTTTCAGGATACAATACAACAATATAAAATCAGAAAAATAAGAATGACAAGAAAAAATCATTGCTCTTTTTATCAGAATTTAGAAAAGAGCTTATCTGAGAATCAATGAAGCTTTCTTTTGGAAATGAAACAGTTTATTCATTGTTGGCTGTTAAAACAATAAAATGCTTATTGATGATTATAAAATCTATTCGTCTTCCATATCTTCTTCGATATCACATTTTGGAATTATGATTTCATCAATATATTTCCCGATGGTGTTTTTTATGAATTGTTCTGTTTTATCCTTTTCAGAGCGTACTAAATAGGTTAAATAACGATAAACCAGGAACAATGGATTTTCCTTGTCCGAAAGGAGAGACTCATATTCGAAAACGTTATTGATTGAATTATCAAGCAAATCTTGAATCTTTTCTTCATCTTCGGGGTTGTTATTGAACAACATATCAAGGACACTTTTATCCGTCTTTAAAAATGTCGGGCAACTGTCAAATTCATCATTGGCCAAGAGAATACCGCAATTAGGATCAGCAATGAAAACCAGTTGGATGCTTCTTATCCAACTAACATGAAGAGATTATTTTTGAAAGTCTATGTCATGGAAGACTCGGATAGCGGAATTAACGTTAATAAATGCATCGATAAAGTATTGGCTCAAATCAAAACCATTTCCGCTAAAACTACCTTCTTGGCAAATTTGATGAAATTGAAAATCAACCCAAAACTTTATAGAGCAAAATATCAGTTCACTGTCCAAAAGGAAAATGTTTATCAAGTTAAAGATGATTTTCCAGTAATCACCTCAAAAACCATTCCTCATGCAATTTATGACGTTTCCTATCGTTTGAAGCTAGATGATATTTCAAGCTATTTAATCGAGGAGGAAACAATGCATGGACTGCTTTAATCAAGAATTAATAAAAAACGTCAAACTGGCTCAGTCCGAAAACGACACTGATGATTTTTCTGAGGAAAAATACGCCTTCATTCAATACGTTTTTTCCAAAATTGAATCTATCTCTATGGATAGCATTGAAATTTGCGACGAAGAGTTCGAAGAACTAAACGTTAACCTTGATGCTTATTACTTTGATGAAGATGCTAACGTATATAACTTATATCTCGCAATTTATAATAATCAAAATGATGATAATTCATTTCTCACCAAAGAGCAGGCACTAGTTTATTACAACAAAATCATCAATTTTCTAAAAAAGACTTTTTCTGGAAAATACGTTGAATTCGACGATTCATCTTTCACATATACCATTGCGAATGAGATTCACGGGTTATTAAAACAAGTCGAAATAGTCGTAAACGTCGTTTCAAATTACAATATTCCGCCAAGTTATAAAAAAGATGACATCGAAGAGATTGATGGGCAAAACGTCTCGTTTAGAACTTATGACCTTGAAGATTTGAAGAATAAATTCAAGCAATTGACTAGCGTCAATTCCGTTTTAGATTGTAATGGATCGTTCCATTGCGAATTAAATGCCTTGAATCTAATCAGTTCCGTTGATTTCGACGTTTATCTGCTAGGAATGAAAGGAACATGGCTGGCCGAATTATATAAGCAAGACAGCGTAAGGCTTCTTGAGCCAAATGTTAGATCCTATTTAAAAAGAACGTCTAAGGTTAATGCCGGCATATTGAGCACAGTAAAAAATAATCCTGAGCAATTTGTGAGCTTTAACAACGGAATTTCGGCTGTTGCAACAGGTCTTTCTTTAACTAAAGCCCCTAATCCAAGCCAATTGGTAAAGATACAAAAAATAGATAATTTCCAAATCGTAAATGGTGGCCAAACAACTGCCACATTGTATGAATGCTTGAAGGACAAATTAAACGACAATCTTAATGATATCATTGTTCCTGTAAAACTGACTGTCGTAAAAAATATTGGAAATGCCGAAAGTTTTATTAGGGATATCAGTGTTTTTTCGAATACCCAAACAGCAATTAAGAAGTCCGATCCGCCATCAAATTTGCCATTTTACATCCAAATCAAAAAACTATCGCAACAATGCCTTTCCACAGACGGGAACCTTGGCTATCTTTGTTATTTTGAACGTACTAATGGTGAATATGACACTGAATTTAGAAGAAACAATGGTTCCAAAAAATTCAGCAATACAAATCCGAAAAACAAGAAGTTCGATAAAATCGATTTGGCTCGTGCAATCAATTGTTGGGAACAAGTTCCATATATCACCTGTCAAGGTAGAGAAAAGAACTTCTCCTATTTCAACGACATAGTAAAAAATCAAATGACAAACCCTGATGAGCAGTATTTTAAAAACGCTTATGCGACCGTGGTCCTCTATCGAAAACTAGATAAAATGGCTAAGAAAATGAGCCTCTCGTATAAGAGCAATGTAGTGGCTCACACGTTGGGTTTGATGTCATACATCTACGATAAACAAATTGATTTAAACGATATTTGGGAACGCAAGGATCTTTCGCCTGTGTTAAACGATATCGCGGCAAAGCTATTAACCAATGTTCATTCTGTAATCATTAATCCTCCAACTGAATGCCCGGAAGCGAGAATGTGGGCGAGAAAAGAAAAATGCTGGGACAGTGTCAAAAATGTTTCTATCGATTTGCCAATTGTTAAAACCGGCAAGAAGATTGAGTTCTTTACAAAGAATGATGCATTAGCCTTCATCTCCGATCTTGAGAATTTCAACAATTCCCTCACATGGATGAAACTCAGTATTTGGGACAATAAAATGCATATTTTGAGCAAGCAGCAACTTTCTTACGTAAAAATGATGAGAAACTACGCTGATAGTAAGACTCTAACAAAAAAGCAAATCGACAGTTTGAAAGATGCCTTTATCGCGGCTGTTAAAGCGGGGTATCAGTACAAGTAAAAAAAGGAGGATTGTTTTATGGCAATGATATTTGACGATGATAACAATATCATCAGAATTGATGTCCCAAATTCAGAAGCGAACATTAACGCTCAGCATTGGGGAATTAAAGATAGAGAAGTTGGCTCATATTACATGAGCGAGAATTTTGATAAATGCATCAACTTTTTATCCGACTTTATCGGAGAATATTATATTGATATCCCTTTATGCATAAAGAATGCTGAAGCTATCTTGAAAATTTTAAAAGATAAGAATTATCAATCTGCTTTTAAATCAAACTTAGTCCCCCAAACCAATGCGGTTGAGGCTCTTAAATGGTCTACTAAAAATGACGGGTACTTTTACAAAATGCAAGCTCCATCTGTTAACAACCAGCAAAAATATTTAAAGCTTAATAATAGTGATGATGTGGTCGCTCTATTCAAGACTCTAGTATTGGGCGATTTAACCAGCATTTTTATTAAGAGAATTGGCGAAAACGGTTATGTGTTTTATTTAGATAAATGCCCTGATTTTGATAAAAAGATTGAAAATAACGTTGTTTTAAGATGGATGAAGTAATGAGTATGGTTTTAGGTGATAATACGATTGTTTTTGAAGGAAAAAAGAGATATTACGTCGAGGATTTGACCAAAAGAGATTTCACTTTAGAGAATACGACGCCACACCTTCTAAAGATTGATGATTATGACTTTGTCGAAAATGCCTGGGTTGAGATGACTCGAAACTTAACGGCGTACTTGATTCTCAAATATCCAAACAAGAAAAGCGAAATTTTTAATTTCAAAACCGAATGGAGCAAGAGCAACATCTTTTCCACAACACCGAGGACGAATTTCAAACAGTTAGACGAAAAACTATACGTTAATTGCAACCACACGGCTTTGCATTCTTGTTGGCTGATCCAAGACCTTCTAGATTTCTTCGGAGTCGATAAATCAAAGATTTATTTCTTGATTCATCGTACACCATATGCGGAACCGGATGACACAAGAAAATACTTTATCTCTAAGTTCAAAGAGGAATTTGCTCTCTATTTGTCGATGAGCCAAAATAAATCTAAAGAGAACATAGATAAAATTACTTCCAATATCGAGAAATACATGGATCCAATCCAGGCTAAGCTCTCTAAAAGCTATGATTCGCTCATGCTTTTTGAAGATAACCTTTCATTCATGAATTACGCAATTAAATTCATGAAATACATCGATTCAGATTCGAGAATGAATGATAAAGCCAAAATGACGATGAGACGATATATTGGGTATTTAAAGGATTTTTACAAGATATAAATAACGCTAAAGTCAATAGGAGCAAACTAGACAAAATATGGATGAAAAGATTAGATGGATAAACGAGTTTTATAAAACGAAGGTCTACAAGGGATCAAAGTATTTATATAAATACAGGCCTTTTGATGAGCATGCTTTTGAGATGCTCGAAAATAATTATTTATATCTTTGCAAAGCTAAAAATCTTGACGATCCTACTGAGTGTACGGCAACCATTGATTTTAATAAATTCTACGATTTGGAAACGAACAACCTTAAGAAAGAATGCATTCAGCTTATTATCGAAAAACTTAGGCCTTATACAAGCGAAGAAAATTACCGGATGATTCAATCTTTTATGGAATCCATAATGAATAGAAATGGAACTATCAGGCCTAATTTTTTGCTCGATTGTCAATCACAATTGCAAGTTCTTTTACCGAAGGGATATGATGTCGCACAATTCATAAACTTAGTTGTAAGTATACCCGAAAAACTGGATTCGCCTGAAATCAAGCACCAAATTTTTACGCTGATTAAAGCAATGTATAACGCGAGGGAAGAACTTGGGATTTGTTCTTTAAGTGCAAATAAAAACGATGAAGCAATGTGGAAAGAATACGCCTCTGATGGGACAGGGTATTGCGTCGAGTACGATATGACTGATTATGAGCATCTTAACCTTTTGTTTCCTGTGATTTATGTATCCGAGTACGAGAGGGAAACCGACATTACAACCAGAATTCTTCTATCGTTTATTGGGAATATGATTGAAGGCTTCTCTCACGGAGCCGTTGAAGCTGATACTTCGCAATGTATAACACTCTTTCTTACAAAATACGACAAATGGGAATATCAAAATGAATGGCGATTGCTTGGAGAAGCAGGTTCAAAGCTAAAGGCTCCAAAAATTAATGCAATTTATCTTGGAAAGAGAGCATCCGAAGCTAATATTAATTCAATGAATAATTTCTCTAAAGGCAAATTCAAAATGATTAAAGATTAGGAGATAAAATAGATGAGTGACATTATAGAAGAAATAAAAAAGAACTGCCCATTTAAAACTGAAGAAGAACTGTTTGAATATTTAAAAACGGCGTTAACAGGATGCGATTTAATCGATTTCTTAGAAAAGCTGAGCTGCCTTAGGTTTTTCTCTCTTACTAGTTATTTGAAGTATTCTAAAGCCCAAAGAAACGGAGTAAGGAAAATGTTTGATGAAGGCCTATCTTTTCTCATTCCTTTTTTGCTTTGCTTTAAAATTGAAGAAGGCAACGAAAAAATTAGTTATGACAAAATCGAATCGATTTGCCGGAGTATTTCCTATTTTCTGTTTGTAATAGGGATAAACAAAAGAGGTGATGGCAAAATTGATTATATCCAAAATAATTTAACCGATTTATTCGCTGATTTTAAAGCCATTCCTGTGGGTTGTCTATTAAAGTGTGAAGATGATTTAATGGTTCAAAAATATGGCGTCACATCTTCGGACTTGCTCAAAGAATTACTAATGGTTTTCCCAAAAAGAATTTTCAACCCCAAAACAAAAATTCAAACTTTCGAGCCAAGTGATTTTATCGATAATTTTTCTTCGATAATAGATACAAGTGGTTTCATTATTAACAAAGATTATAAATCATATAATTTATGCGACGATTTATCCGCTGAACTAGGATCTTTAGGAACAAAAGAATTCAATGTTTCCAATCCTTTATCTACTATTAATTTATCCCGCAAGCTTTTTATAAAAAAGAAAGGCATATTGTATAACTTGAATGATGATTTGATATGCGGAAGATTAAATAGGTCGGTGGAATCTTTGTTTTCATTACCAAAAGAAAAGGACGAGTGGCGAATTAAATATAAGGAAAAAACCGAATCTATAGTCAAGGAAGTTTTTGAAAAATATTTAATTGGTGGGGTTTATTACGAAAACAATTTTTATAAAGACAAGAATGGAAATTTTTGCGAAAACGATGGCTTGTTTGTTTACCATGATTTTGCGATTTGTATAGAAATAAAAGGGAATAAATTCAATCCTGATCCAATAAACGAAAACCCTGAAAAAGTAGAAAATTCCTATAAAAACGTTTTAAGTAAAGCTAAGGCACAAGTTATAAGAATTAGAGAAGAAATCGAGCAACAAAAAAGCTTTACAATCTATGATTCCAAAAGGAAGCCCATATTGCATTTCGATAATCTTAGTACAAAAAACATCATAGGGATTTGCATCTATTTTGAGGATATAGGGACTTATCTTGCCAATTTCGCCAAAGAGTCAGAACGGATAATTCATATTTCGTTTTATGATCTATTGATGGTATTTGAATTCCTGGAAAACCCGCTATTAATTATCAAATATTTATTTGAACGTAGCGAACCTATTAAAAATGAGAAAATATATCTTAACGATGAAATGATTTTTTAAGCCTCTTTAGGAATTGCATACATTTGAATTCATACATTAATAATCAAAATTTTTATGAACAACAAAACATTGACAATATATTTTTTCCAAATGATGAATTCGGAATGGAAATCGAACTATATTTTATGGGCGGTAGATCAAAACCCAAAATCATGATTAATGAGTTTGTAAATCGAATCATTAACATAGACGATTACTCGTTGATTGATGACAACTTATTTACTGGATTGTTCAAAATTCTTTGCGAGTCAAAAGAAAAATGGGAAGCCATAGAGATAAAATTTAAGGAAAAGAATAATTCGAAAGTAAGGTTGCCGATTGTTTTGTCTTATTTTAATAAAACGGGTAGTGCTTTTACTTTGATGTTTATTTCGCAAGGGCACAATCCTTATCAAAAAAACAAAGCATAGCATTTGCAAAAAGATATTTTGAATATCGTGAAAGTGTAAACACTATTTATCTCATTTCTGTGGGCAAGGATTACAGCAATTGTCTAAAGATAAATAGACAGGACAAATTTTTAAAAGACGTTGACGACAAGAGCTTGCTATCTGACACCAGCTTTAGGATCGTCAGTCATACTCATTTTTAGATGACGAAATTAAAGATTAAAGCTAGTTGATAAAGCTTATTAATTCAGAATAGTTGCATTGCAACAATCTACATATTTTTCTTAAGGTTGCTAGACTCACGTCTTCCTTGCTTTGCATCAAATTATACTCTTCAGAGCTTATACCCGACTTGGATATGAGCTCTTTTTTAGTCATCCCTCTCTCCTTCATGAGAGACCTTAAGCCGTCATAGAACGTGTAGCCATAATCATCGCTATTTTGCTTAGAGTCATCGCAAAAGGCCTTTTTTCCCTTCTGATTATGTCTTGAATGTGGCCGATTAAAAGAGCTATTACATCCTTGGCGATGTAGCCTTTTCTCACGGTCAATCCAATGGCTTTGAAATCTTCTGCGATTCGCTTTTTAGCTTCGCTGTCGAGTTCGCAATACTCGATGGCTTCCTCTAACCCTTCCTGACAGACGAGTGAAGAGCTGAGAGTCAATGCATCGTGGTAGGAGATGTCCTTCTTGCCATTCGGGTTCATGAGCTTTCTTGCATATTATCCCTTGCGTATTGCTTCCATGACCCCGGCTTTGTCCTCATCGAAATACCTCAGAAACCACGACCATATCGTCTCGTAGACGATGGAAACCATGGCTTTTTCTTTACCTTGGAGAACCCTCCGCATCGCACTGAAGAGATATCTTTCCAACACTAGGAAAATCTTCCCAATCGTCAAATCGCTCTCAGCCATAAAACAGGTCCTCACTCTTTGCAAAAGCAGGACAAACACGGTCCCGTTTGGTCCCGCCTAGGAAAGGCCTCTGTTCTAACATGGCAGTGCACTTCATCCACGAAAACCGTAAAGGAGAATTGCTAACTCAGCTTGGCCATTGATGAGGCATTGATAGAGAAAGCATATTTAGAACCCATGAACATGCTTGTTGACAAAGACAATACCGCCCAATTCAAGGATTTCCTCGAGGCTGTGGAAATGGCAATCATGTCTAAATCGCCGACGAAAAAGATCAATGAGCTGAAGTCCATGATTGAAGACCTTGAGAAGAAGAAAGACAGCATTTTGGAACTTAGAATCAGCGGAGTCGTATTCAAAAAGGGCTGTGGGAAGAAATATACTGCCCTATCCCAGGAACTAGAAATAAAGAAAGACGAGCTCAATACGTTCAAAGATCAAAGACGGGAGGCGACTGAGTGCAAGAACAGGCTGAAGAAATTCAAGGACACCATCCTTCAGCACAAGACCATAGATGTCTTTCCCAGGGAGGTGTTTGAGACCACGATCGAGAAGGTAATTGTCGGGGGATATGACAACAATGGCAATGCCAATCCGCTTATGCTTAACTTCGTATTCAAAAGCAGGGTAAGCAACAAGGATTATATCGGCAAGATAGACCAATCAAAGATCGTGAAGCTAGCCGAATTCAGCTGTGATTATCAGCATTACGTGTTTGAGAAAACGGAAAAATGAGAGAGAAGGAAGCTCTTTATCCCTCAGATCAAGGTTATCGTCAGCCTGAATATTGCAACCGAGAAAAAAACTGATGAACGAATATAAAACAATAGATCTCTATCTCACGTCATTGTCATCCGAAGTGTCCCAAATGAGAATTTCTGACAAAATCAACGAGATGGAAGAGGATGGATGGGAATTCAAGAACATCAAAATAATCGACGACTGCAATGTCATGCTGATGTTCTCGAGGAATAGAAAATAATATCATCAACAAATAAGCAAAATGAAAACCCCGGACAAAGCAATCCGAAATTCACTATTTAAAATCCAATGACATCGAAGGAAATCAGGGACTTTGTCGTCTAGTCCTCACAGCCTATTGTAAGTTGGAATTGATTATAAAAATAAGAGAGATGCATGGTTGTCCGACCATATGTCTCTCTTTTTCAAAGAATTTAAATCAGCTGGTTATTTATTGGATTTTTTGTATAGAGTTTAAAAAATTATTTTTCTAAATTACAGTGCATCAATACTTTAATTATATAATAGTGATACTAACTATTTTATAAGGGGGAGAATATGGCCAAAAACAATGTTCTCATCAGCAAAATTTTGGAATGTGATCCAGCCAAATTCCAAAAAGTATGCGATTCATATTTTAGAGAAAACGGGTATCCAAACATTATTAGCTATGGATTAACAATAAATGGAATAAAGACGAAAAAAGGTACCCCTGATTCACATTGTGTTAATAAGGATGGAGCCTTTACTTTTTTTGAGTACACGACTGAACAAGGGGATATTGGCGGCAAATTGAATAAAGACATTGATAAATGCATAAGTCATATAAAGGACTCGAAAAACGGCATCATATGCAAGACGATAATATTCGTTGCTTCTTCAAACGATCTTGATCCTGTTGATCTAAATGAGGCTCAAAAGAAATGCGAGGCTAATTCCATTCGTCTTGAAGTGATATGTTTGAACCAGCTTTGTACGATGCTGATTAAAAAAGGCAAAAGAATTATCGAAGATGAGTTTGGCTTAGCCATTAATGCATCGCCGGTTTGTTCAATTGAAGAATTTGTAGAAAGGAATTCGAAAATATATGGGAACGATTTTAAAAAATCATTTTATGGTAGAGAAACGGATATAAAAAATCTTTCTGAAAAGGTTCAATTTAATGATGCCGTAGTGGTTTGCGGGGATTCCGGTGTCGGGAAGACGAGATTGGTTATTGAATATTTAAAAAAACAAGTAAATAAGGTGCTAATTGTCCAAAATCGCTCTGGAGATATATCACATGATTTGCTGCTGGAAATTGACGAAACTGAAAATCCAATTGTTTTCTTTGATGATGCCAACGGAATTCCACAATTGAAGCAAGTTATCGAAGACTTGGCCGGACTGAATCGTAAAATTAAGATGATTTTTTCCGTCCGCAACTATGCGAAGCCCATTGTTTTAGGGATCATTTCCCAGTTTAAAAAAATGAACTATGATGAGCTTTGCGTTAGTAAATTAGAAAACACATCTATTAAAAACATAATTGAAAGCAACTATGGGATAATTAATCCAAAGTATCAAGAAAGAATCATTACTATAGCCAACGGCAACTCGCGCTTGGCGGTCATTGCGAGTGAAAAAAATATTAAAGAACAGCAACTCTGTATCTTTGTGGAATGATTCTGCATCTTTGCTGAATGATTATTACTCGGAAATTATAAAAACCAACTCCCAATTAGATTATGAAAACAATAAAAAGATTCTTTGCGTTTTGGCTATATTAGAGAAGATTGATTTACAAAACGAGAAGGAGATGAAATTAATTTGCTCCTTTATAGGTGTTTCGCATGATGATTTTATTGATAAAGTATTTAGCTTATATAGATTTGAAATTTTGGATATTTATTTGAATAGAGTTGTTCGCGTTTCCGACCAATGCCTTAAAGATTATTTTATTTATGATGGTTTTATAAAATCTAAGTTTTTCTCTCTTAAAGAATTTGTTAAGTCGTTTTTTTATTCATACAGAAAGAGAGTTATTAATTCGATTAACATGTTGGTTAGTGTATATACATCCGAACCCGGAAACGAATATTTAAAGAACGAAATAATCTCTTTGTGGGACGAGTTGGAAAGGAATGGTAAAATCTCTGATGAGTTTATCGCTTCGTTTTCCTTGGTTGATCCTAATAGAGGAATTCAATGGGTTGAAAAGCGCATTTTTGTAAATCAGATAAAATCAAGTTGGAAAAATGATATTCATAATCAGGGTTTTTATTCTAAAAATCTATATTTGGAAATACTCGAACACGTTTTTTGCACTAATTTCGATTTTAATTCGATAGCTCTTATATTTGAATCTTTGCATTATGATAGTTTGCGAAAGTTAGCGATTGATTCAATTAAGAGAATTGCTTCGATCCAAATTGATGATTTCGATTATAAATTTTCAAGGCAGCATAAATTAATTGAAGATTTATTAATGGTAAAGGATGAAGATTATTTTTGTGACGTTGCCTGTTTGGTGGCAAAAGAATTACTAAAATTTAGTTTTTTCACTTGGCGCAACGGGAAAGCAAACAATGTTGAATATTGTTCTTTTTCAATCAATGACGAAATGCCTTATTGCTTTGATTTGAGAAATGATGTCTGGAAGCTATTGCTGAACACAGATGCCACGCGTTCTTTTGATGTTATATACCATTGTTTGGATGGCTGTTCTAAAAGTGTGAGAAAACTTATTATCAATGATTTGCATAGCATTGAAAGGATAATGGAAAAATTTCACTACGATAGGAACAAAGAAATGCTCATCTATGTTAAAGTGCTTAGAAATTCGCATGAAAGTGAAATCGAATGGAATTATATAAAAGGCAAATATAAAGATGAGATGGAGGATATTGAACTCCTTTTTGACTTAGGGGATAACGAGTTGACGCAAGCAGGACAAAAATTGGATTGGGAGATAGCGATACAACAAGTTGCGGAAAAGGATGGCTTTGAAAAAGGAATTGGAAGATTGAAAGACGCACGCTCGATGTATTTGATATCGAACGATTACAAATTATCTTCGTTTGTAATTTGTTATTTGAGTTATTGCAACGACAAAATTATGGAATGGACGCTCAGCAATCTGCAAGATTTGGTTGTCAGTTTTGGTGCGTCTATTATCTATTCTATTGTAAAAAGAGTTGGAGATATTCGCTCTTTAAACGAAAAATTAAAACTTGTCGAATCAGATGAGTTGAGAGATGAAGCAATAGCATGCTTTATAAATTATTGTCATAGCAAAGATGAAAAAATAAAACGGACATTCCATGAATTGATATCCAAGGATTTCCAAAGAGTCGATTATGTTCCTATAATCGGCCGAAAATTGGATAAGGTATTTGAATTATGTGATTCCAATGACGAGTTCTGCTCAATTGTATCATTAATAAATTTACATTGGGATAATAGTAAAAAACTATGTGAAAGCTACTATGGCCAACTATTTAACAAATACCTCTTTTCAATCGAGCGATTGATGATAGTATTTGGAAAAAACGTAGCGGTTTTGGAAAAGGCGTTTTTGAATTATTTGCCATCTAAAGAATTTATTTCGGATGTCTCGACTTATTTCTTCAAACTATGTGAATTAGATTCTTCGTTTTTTTACTCGGCCCTTGAATATGTCTTATCAATCGACACTGATTTCAAATCCCTGAGTAAATTGTGGAAACAGCAAAATAAAAAAATCTATGCAACAACAATATTCAATTATTTAATGGGCAAAGTTGAAAACGATTGCCATATTTCGTTTTTCTTTGCGAATTATTTCGGATTGGGCATTCACTCAGAACGTTTTTATGACAAATCCGTGTTGGAATGGGCTAAAGAGACTTTAGGAAATGAGGTTGATTCCATTAAATGCAAGTACCTAATGAAAATTGTCTCCGAAACTAATTCAAATTATGTTTTGGATTTTTTAGCTTTTTTGATTAATAAAGGCATTTCTAATGAGCTGTTTGAATCTCTTAGGATAGAGCCACAAATCGTTTCCTATAGTGGTAGTCAGGTTCCACAAATCGAGAAAAAGATTAAATTTTACAATGATCTTATTAACTTGATAGATAATAAAATGAAGCAAAGAACAATAGTTGCGACAATAAACGAAAGAATCTCATCTCTTGAAAAATATATTATTGAAACAAAAATTAAGGAAAACATCGATGAAGATTAACGTTATAAATATCTGAAATTAAACGCAAATATTTCAATTTGCTTTTCGGATATGAATCCTCACACGACTAACATTGACTGAAACTTCTAGTAGACCTGCCAAGAAATGGTTCCAGTGGATATGTTCCTTCTATGCGGTTCATCGTATGTATGGTCATGTTCCTTGCGTTCAAACTATGCATGTGAAGACTATAGTTGCACTGACGAGGAAAAATTCCTGAGATAGGAGCAAAATCGAGAGTTTTGACCGACTCAAAAAGATCGAGACTCTTTTTTCTTTGCCTAAAATCGGCTCGGATTCTTCCGAAAGCGAAGAAAAACGGCTTTTACTAGTATGGGGAAACATATCTACACCCCCAATGTCTTGTACAGGTAACTCGTATGCACACTTGGCTTTGTGGGAACATATCAAGCTTGCTTTAGGTCTTGCTTTTTTCAATGTAGATTTGTTTCGATAGCATCTGATTTTTGAGTGACCCAATGAGACAAAAATGCTATACTTGTCTTATATCGATAACCACAAGGAGCTTTTATGGTGTATTCGGAAGCTATCAAGACGTTAAGGAAGAAGTTAATTTTGTCGCAAACGGAGTTTGCAAAACTCTTGGGTGTTTCCTATGCGACCGTGAATAGATGGGAGTTTGGGCACTCTGAGCCTACGATCAAATCAAAACGAAAACTAGCTCCTTATTTTAAGAACTATAAGATTGAAACTGACGAATAGGGGGACGCTGGAAAAAAGCTAGATATAGACGCAAATGAACTGTTCAATAATAATCAAGAACTCCTGAAGCTATACCTGCAATAGCTCCAGCAATTGCTGGAATTGCAGCGACATTTTAGTAAAATATAATTAGGAGGGTATATATGCGAAAAACATTTGACATTAATATTAACAAAATAAGAAGAATAACAATGAAATTATTGTTAAAAAGAAAAATAATTATTGCCCTCCTAATTTTTATGTTTGGGAGTTTAGCTCTTTCTATCTATTGTTTTGTTATTGGAAATTTTGTGGATAAGGAAGCGTTTCAAATTGCATATACTTCATTGTCATTTTTCGTAATAATGTTTTTAACATTCATAATATGCATTTATATTTATTTATTTAAAAAAATTCCTGGTAAGCAAAAAACAGTTATCACATACGAATATGAATTTAATAGAGATAATGTTATAGTCAAAAACATATCTCGAAATACATCGTTTATTTTGAATAAGCAATACATCAAAAACCATTATATTATCTTAGATGTTTTGGTAGTTACCGAGTCGTTTTATTATTTTTTCCCAAACGATGAAACGGTAAAAAAAGAATTAGGCTTTAGAAAATAAATCGATGCGTTTCATTTTTTTGATTTTTAGAGCTCTGAAATATGGGCTCTTTTTTGATGCTTTTAGTCTTAATTTTGCAGTGTTTTTAGAGGACGCTTACCTCTCATCAATGAAAAGAATGGAAGAGTTATAGGAAAAGTTATTAAAGGAGAGTAAGTAAAATGTTTAAAGAAAAATTTGGTATTGAAATTGAGCTTACAGGAATTACTAGAAATAAGGCTTCAAAGTTAGTTGCTGAATACTTAGGTGGCACAGTTAGTGATGCTAGCGATTATTACGACACTAAAGTTATAACTGCACCTGATGGAAGAAATTTGGAAAGTCATGTATGATGGTTCACTTAGATGTCAAACTAAAAGAAATGGTGAAATCATAAGTGCTTCAATCTTGCGAGTTAGTTAGTCCAATTCTTACTTATGATGAGGATATAAATACACTTCAAGAATTAGTAAGAATCCTTAGAAAAGCAGGAGGACTTACAAACTCAAGTTGTGGTATTCACGTTCATTTAAATGGTGAGGATCATGATGTTAAGAGACTTCATCAACATTGTAGCTAGTTAAAACGACATTCATTATAAAGCCTTAGCAATCAAGCAAGAAAGAATGAGATTTTGTAAGAAGATGGATGAACACTTAGTTAACACAATTAATAAGAAGCATCAAGAAATTTAATCCTGCAATTAACTGATTGAAAGAAAACTTGTTTTTATTTTTTTCAATTCCATCAATTACCTTTTTTAAAACCGATTCTATAAATCTAGCTTGAAATTTATTCACTTCAATCAACTCCGAAGAAATTGTAAATGAAACTGTCAGATAATCGCTCGTTACCTACAATATTTAATTTAAGTAATTGTTTTGGTAAATAACCTCTAGTAAAATATTTAATAATAAGATTGGAGGCTATTAATAACATGTTCAAAAAGATACTATCAATGATTGCCTGTGCCGTAACTTTGAGTGTCACTTGTTTTGGCTTAGTTAGCTGTGGCGACAATGAAGAAGAGACAACAAGTCAAGAAAGACATGATTCTACTAAATGGTTTACCGATGAAGAACTATCTAAAGTAGGGCTAGGGGGATTAACTGCCCCAACAGGTTTAACTGGAGAAATAAGTTCAGATATCGCCTGGTTTAATAATGGTTATTCATTTACGCAACCTTGCCCCGATAAAGATACATTTGAATTGAATGCCGAGACATATTTCTCATATTTCAAAAACAATTATGATGGCAAGTTTGGAAAACCAAGAATCGAAAAACTAGGCATGGATACAAATGAAACCTGGTATGTTATAGAGCAAAAAAATTCAATATCTGAATATTATAGCGATAACCCAAGCGATCTTTATGACTTCTATTATGTAAGAAACACTGATTTAGATAATGGCTATTTTGTAAAAGGATCAGTTTGGAGTTTTGATATTCGTTATGAATTCGATACAATTTCTAACGAATATTTATTCAAGATGTTTATAGAAAGTGCTGACACCAACCGTAGTGGGACTTTCAAAAACTATTATAAGATTAAATAAGGTTTGCAAAATTCCATTGTTAGATGACATAGTTATTGCAACAAAATAGAATTATTTAGCCATTTTCTTATCTTTTCTCTTTTTCCTGTTTGCACTAGTCAATGAAAAGTAGACAGTGTTCTTTTGAATATTGTTTCATTTTGTCTTGCTTAGAGACACTTCTTAAGGCAGACGTAAGCACTCGCTCGGCGGATGGGGGTTGTCATTACGGAATCAAAATAGAGATAGGATTCTTCTAAAGCAGTTATGATATGTACGATTATGGAGGCAATTGATAATGTGGTATCACATAGGAATTATATGTATATCATCAATTCTAATTTTATTTTTTATTGCATTTATTTTATTATTCAGCAAAACCATTAGGATTAATAAGATAAAGGATGCTTTTTAAAAAAGACTAATATTTGCATATTAGTTTTAAATATCTTTTCAATAATTACTTCAATTCTTGTTTTTTTCTTCTACTACAAGTCAGAAAGCAAAGATTTTTTCGAGTCAAACCCATCTTTATCATTAGTTCAAGTCATTCTTATTCTAGTTTGTCCTATCCTAATCGTATTTTACTTCAATAAAGTTTTAACTAGAAACGATGATACACTTATATGTGTCGATAATCTTTCAATAAGAACTACTCTAGACTTTAATTTAATACTATATTCTGCTTTTTCATTCTTCTTTTTAGGGTCTTTAATTAATGAAATCTTATATTTTATTTTAGCTTAGCAAAGGATTGAAAACATGATCAATCACATTATTTTATGGCTTTTAGGAATGCTCAATCTAATCTATTCAATTATTATACTCTTAAACAATAAGAACATCTATTATAAGTATATGGATGATAAAGATAAGTTTTATTCTAGTTTTGAAATTAGAACAATGCTTTGCTCTATTTTCCCAATTATTTCATCAGTTTTACTTTTTGTTATTTGTTCAAATATGAATAAATTCATAGAAAAGCCTGTCGGCTTTTCTTTTATGCCCTTAATGATTCTCTTCGTCTCATATTGCTATACTAGCTTTAAAATTACAATAAAAATATCAGACTATAGAAGAGTGAAATTTCCTGACGATGATAGCATTCATTCATTTATCAAGTATTCGTCGATAAATGTTAATTTTTCTTTAGCCTTACCAGTATTGCCTTTAGGATTTGCTATAGCAGACTTGATAAGTGGATTTGCATCAAATTTCATATTAATGGAGTAATATATGTTTGAAATCACATGTATCTTTTATTATTAGGCAAATTTCTCATCATTTACTCCTTTAAAAAAGTGATATCCAAAATTAGGATATCACTAAAAAACTATTCGCCTAGAACTATTTCTTGTCCTTTCCTTTGATTATATTCTTCACCTTGACTCCAAAAGTCATTCCCTGGAAAACTAAATACAAGAAATTACCTACCGCTATCGGAGCTCCAGCTATAACCGATGTATATATACAAACTAGTGTTCCATATATGACAAACAATGTTCCACTAGTCAAAGCGAGTATTAGCATCCACAAAGATAAACTACTTGTTTCTTGAGTTCTCAAAGTTCTAACAGCTTGTGGAATGGTAGAAAACACTAATATGGCTGTAGCAAGCCATCCAAATACAGAAATGATAATATCTATCATAGTCTTACTCCTCTTAACGACTATGAATATCATACTATTACTAATATATTTATATGAAAAATATACCTTTATAAAGTAAGAATGATAATCAAATACAAAGATAATCGTTCTATTCTTTAACCATTTTATAGCTTATAATTATAATGCGTTGCAGGCGTAGTTCAGTGGTAGAACTTCAGCTTCCCAAGCTGATCACGCGGGTCCGATTCCCGTCGCTTGCTCCATATTGAAAGCATAGGTTTGATACAGTTAAAATAGCTGGTCAAACCTTTTTTTGTGCCTTTTTTAAACTTTGTACGGCCTTTTTATTAAAAAAAAGGCATCATTTATCCTGGTTTCCACTAAAAACGCAATAGTGGGCCAGGTTTTTTGCTTATTAGGCTTTCTTAAAAAAACGAAAGGTCGCTATAAAAAAGCGAAAGATATCAACAAAAAAAACGATAGCCCTATAAAAAAACGAAAGGTATTTTTGAATAATTACCATTTGGTGATGGTATAAAAAAAATTAAATTTCAATTTATCTGCTTGTTCTACGAAATCTACAAAGGTGCGTTGCTCATTCATTGATGGCAGCTCGATATCTAACTTAAGTAAATCTGATTTTGTCAGACTTGGTTTTGTGGTTTGTTTGTTCATGTCTTTATAGTCATAAAATTTAGACCTGTAATAGAAGAATACAGGATTTAAGACTTTACTATCGGTTTTTATTCCAAAAGCTGTATCTATGTTCCATATTTTTCCTTTTACTAAAATAGGTCTATCGATAGTTCCTTTCCTGCCAATTATTATTAATGTTCCTTCACAAATAAATCTATCAGCGTAAACATACATAAAACCACCGCTTCCATAAACAGGAAAGCCCTCAGTTTCATTGGAAACGTTTTTCTTATAATCTCGACCATTGTAGATTGTCAAAACATCAGCCCATTTCCTTTTTGGCAAGCCTTTCCTGCTAAGAAACATCTCTTTAAATCGTGATTTATAGAGATGTTTGGTGATGTTGATTCTAATACACGAGGATATCCAACATTCAAAATTGGAACTCAATTTTCTTTAGGAGCAGGAGGTACCCCATCTACACAAAATAAAGAATATTGGGATAATGGAACAATCTCGTGGATTGAATCAAATATGTGCCAAAATGCTGTTCTTTATGAAAATGACGGAAAATATATCACCGAGAAGGGATATGCAAATTCCTCTGCAAAACTATTTAAAAGAGATACAGTATTAGTTGCTCTTGTTGGTGCAACAATTGGAAAAGTTGCTTTATTAAAATTCGAAACAACGACTAACCAAAATGTGCTTGGAATATGGGACATTAAAGAGAATGGATATAATCCATATTATGTTTACTACTACATGCAAGCGATATATGGAAAGTTTACCGCTATTGGGGATGGCAACTTTAAAATGGCCTCAAAAGCGTTTGTTAGTGATTTAGATATTTTAAAGCCTTCATTAGAAAAGCAAGATGAGTTTGCATCGTTTGTAGAACAAGCAGATAAATTGTGGTTTATATAATTCATGAAACTTAACTAAATCATCTAAAACTATTTTAAGTTTTAAACCTAGTTTTGTAAGACCATATTCAACTTTTGATGGATTAGTTTTGTAATCTTTACGATAAAATATTCCATCACTTTTTAACTCACGTAAACTCGTGGCTGATTAAGCAAATTAATTTTAACATCAATTAAATGCCTTTCATGGTAAAGTCAGTATGGCCTATGAAAAACGCATAGCACGGGCTTTTTTCTTATAAAAACAGTTATAAATGTACATAAAAAAGTCACCTTACATGGTGACGTTTCATCAAGCAATTTAGCAAAATCGCTATTAAATAAAGGTTTCACAGCCTAATTAGCTATACTTTTGCTGACAAAGG
>FR878803.1 GCA_000434395.1 Clostridium sp. CAG:568
ATGTGCTTTGCAGCGTACCATTCGTATTTCGTATCATCGTAAAAGAAGTCAAAATTCAAAAGACTTGCTCTTGAAAAGCTTTTGCTGTTGTTATCAGTATTCATATGTGGTGGTTCGTAATTCGGTGGGTCAACAAGGCGGAACCACCACAGTTCTTAGCATCTTGTTGACTCACCGAATTGCCTAATTGCTAGGTCATTGCTGACCAATGGTTATTATATCACAAGCCGTCATCTGCCAGGTCACCTGTGCAAACCAAGGTTTTTTAATTAAAATAAGTAGAGTTTTCGCAAATAGTATATAAAAAATGCAAAAGTTATTGATTTATAATCGCAAAAACTATATGATAATTGCGAAAGGAGGCACAATATGACTTCAATTCAAAGTATGATGATGGATAGAATAAATCTGCACAATTTAAAAGCTTTTTCATCCAGTGATTTTCTCGATCTAGGTAATTACAAAGCCGTTAGTAAAGCTTTGGAGAAATTGGAAGATGAGGGGAAAACATTAAGAGCTAAGCGTGGGATTTACTATCTTAGAAACAACAATAATATTTTTAAAATCAATGAACCTCCAGATATTTATGAAGTGGCTAAGGCTATAGCTAGGCAATACAATTGGAATATTGTACCTTCAGGGAACTTCTCTTTAAATTTAGTTGGTCTTTCTACCCAAGTTCCAAGTAAATATATCTTTATCTCTAGTGGTCCATATAATAAATATAAAATAGATAATATAGAGCTAATCTTTAAGCATTCAACCTCTAAAGAGGTCTCTTCTCTGCCCTTAAATATTTTGATTGCTATTCAGGCAATAAAATCTATAGGCAAAGAAAAAATAAGTGATCACGATATGGATAAAATTATTTCGTTTTTGAGTAATGATGAGAAACTGATGATTTTAACTAACCAAATCAAAATAACTTCTTGGATTTATGAAAAGCTAAGAATTGCAATAAAAAGAGCTTAAAAATGTATTCACTAGCTAAACTATCACCAAAAGAGAGAAATCTTCTATTTTCAAAATTTGCTTTAGAGAGAGGCATTAATATTTCAATTGTGGAGAAGGACTTCTGGGTTACTTTGATGTTGGATTACCTTTTCCACAAGTCTAGTTATAGAGACTTCTTCATTTTTAAAGGAGGAACTAGTCTTTCAAAATGCTTTAATATCATCAATAGGTTTTCCGAAGATATTGATTCAATCCTTAAATGGAACATATTGACTGATGATGATCCCAATAAAGTTAGAAGTAAAAATCAGCAGGATAAATACAACAAAAATATAAATATTAAGGCACAAGAGTTTATAAGAGATAAATTAAAGCCGGAAATGGTCAAAGATTTTAGAGCAATATTGGGTTTAGAACCAGATATTTATATAGAAGAGGATGAACCTCAAGTATTAAATTTTAATTATCCAAGAATCAGATCCAATAGTATGTCTGGGCTTTTACATTCCATAAGATTAGAGATTGGTCCATTGGCCGCTTTATCACCAACTGAAGATGTTGAGATTTCACCAATGATTGCAAGACTCCAAGTCCCTAATTTAAATATTCCTTCTACCATAATTAAAACTGTATCACCAGAGAGAACTTTTTGGGAAAAGATTTTAATATTAAATCAGGAAGCCCATAGAAGTGACGAAAAAGATGTGCCCGCTAGATATTCAAGGCATTATTATGATGTCTATAAAATAAGTCTTACTAAATATAAAGAAAAAGCATACAAAGATATTGATCTCTTAAATAATGTTAGAGAATTTAAAAAGAAATTCTATCCATCATCATGGGCAGGCTATGATTTGGCTAAACCAGGAACGTTTCAATTAATCCCCTCCAAGAAACATATTAATGAATTAACAAAAGATTATTTATCAATGCAAGAAATGATAAATGATAAGACCCACATTAATTTTAAGGAGCTTCTTGAAAATATTAAAAGTATAGAAGAAGAAATTAATAATCTAAAGTAAATTAGCACTTACAAATTTAAAGTGACAATCGTATAATACTTTCAAAGATGGAAAGCCAAAAAGCCTAGTAAAAAAGTTCGGATTTCCAACCTCTTGCCCATCTTTCTCAAGCTGACGCAAAATGACGTCAATTTGATTTTCCATCAAAAATATCATTTGGCATTGCTCCATAAACAATCACTTTTGATGGTGATATCTTTTCAAGCATTATTTTTAAAAATGTTCCTAGTCGATATGTTCCTTCTATGCAGCTCATCATATGTCTGGTCATATTTCCTGCGTTCAATCGATTCAAGTAGAGACTATCGCATTAACAAATCACATATAATTTCATTAAAAAATCAATATATCGTTTTATTATTACTTTAAGAACAAACTATGTATAATAAATCCAAGGATTTGATTTATATGAAAATAATCATTGTGGAAGACGAGCTTATATGGCAAGAAAAATTGAGAGAATATCTACTTAAGTTTTCTTTAGAATCAAAGATTGAGTTTAAGATTTCAATATACAATGATGGGGATAGTTTCCTCAAAGATTATAAAAACGATGCTGATTTGATATTCATGGATATCGAGTTAGGTAAAAATAAAATAAATGGAATGGAAGTCAGTAAAAAATTGAGAGAGTTCGACAATAATGTTCTTCTCATTTTTGTCACCAATATGTCTCAATTTGCTGTTGAAGGTTATGAAGTCGATGCGATAGACTTCATAGTCAAACCATTGAATTATTATTCATTCAAGATGAAAATAGAAAAGGCTTGTAGGATTATTGGAAAAGAAGCATCTTCGAAGAACAAGATGATATCTGTTGAAAATGGAACCAAGAATATAATGTCGAGTGAAATTTTATATATCGAAGTCAGAAATCACAATCTCTTCTATCACACAAAAAGTGAAGAATACAAAGTAAGATCGACAATGAAAGAAGCTTCAAAGCTTTTAGAGGGATTACCTTTCTCCAAATGCAATAATTGTTACCTAGTAAACTTGAGTTATGTTAAAGAAATTGCTAAGGAGGATGTAATACTTAATAACGGCATTGCTTTAAAGATGCCTAGAACTAGAAGAAAGGAATTTATAGAAGAGTTAGGTAACTATCTATCTGGAGCAAATAAGTAATATGTTCTTTGGCACTATAAACATAATAAATTTGCAATTAGTAATAGAAACTTTCATCGCTTCTATTCTCTTTGCACTTCCTGTTTTCAATAAAAGAAAGTATTTTGTTGCCTATACAATCATCTTTGGATTGATAGGATGTACAATCGGTTATTTCTTTCCTGCTCTATATTATGTTGGCAATATTCCTTTAACAATCTTCTATTGGTCTTTCATGTATATATTTTTAATGGTTTTATCATTTGGATACAGCCTTATTTGTTTTAAGATGAAACCATTGAATGCAGTTCTCATATCTGTAGCTTCATACTTGATTCATCACATTAATAACATAGGTGCTGATACGATCAATCAAGCTATTTCTATTTATGGAAACCTAAATGAAACAGCATATGAAATATTGAAATGGTCAATATGTATCATCGTCTTGTTCATCGTATATTTCCTATTCTTCCTCTACTATTTCAAACAAAAGAAAGAGAATTTATCTTTAATCTATGATAGCAAACAAATCACTTTCTTTTCGACAGTTGTCGTATCTTGCACGATTATAATCTCCTCATCCTTTAGAATAATTTATTTTCAAAATGATATCAAAGCATTATTCTTAGTAAGCTGCATTTCTAATCTAGCAACTTGCATCATCTTGGCTTTTTTCTTCTTTTCAATTCTAAGACACAATAAAATTCAGCACGAATTAGAGATAGAAAAAAGATTATTCGACGAAAGTAAAAAACAATATGAATTGTCAAAAGAGAACATTGATTCCTTAAATATAAAATTTCATGATTTAAAATATAGAGTCCAAATGCTATCACAAAATCAAAAGATTGAAGAATCGGATTTGAAAGACATATATCAAGGATTAGACGTTTATGAATCAGTAGTCAAAACAGGTAACAAACCTTTAGATGTAGTACTAACTGAATATTCACTCCGTTGTGAAAACAATGATATCCATTTTACTTCGATAGCGGATGGAAAGGCATTGAATTTCATGTCTCCATACGATATTTATTCCCTTTTTGGAAATGCTATTACAAATGCTATCGAAGCAGTAACAAAGATTGAAGACAAAGAGAAGAGAAACATATCTTTGGTTATGAAGAAAAAAGGAAATATATTGGCTATAGAATTAGAGAACTATTATTTAGCCAATACTATTAAGTCTAGTAACGGAGTATTCAAAACATCTAAAAATGATGATTTTAACCATGGATACGGAATAAAAAGTATGGAAAACATAGTTAAAAAATATGAAGGATCAATCAACATTTGGCCTGATGGTGAGATATTCCATCTAACCATAACATTCATAACTCCGATGTAAAATCACGCCTATTTCAAAACAAATCACGCTCTTTTGTTGTGAAAGGGCTTTTTCTGTTGTAAAATTAAGCCATACCCGTGTGAAAGGGTATTCACACTGAATAAAAATTCAGTTGGACAACCATTAGGAGGTAAAAATGTCCAAAAAGAAAAAGATGTCGAACGGAAAGTTCCTAGGAATCTGGGTACCTTTCCTCGTATTATCAGGTGCTGTCATCATCACCGTCGAATGTGTAGCTCCTAGCTATGCCACTATCTTAGACACATACGCTGCTAGAATTTGGTCACCGTTAGGAAAAGGAGAGATGATCAAGACTCCTGCTAAAGGAAGTGAGAACTGGGACAGCAATTATTACAAGCAATCTTTCGCTAAAGGTGAAAAAGGTCAAGGAAGCAAAGAAGCTAATCAAAATGCCGAGTCCGTGGTTCAAAGAATTGCTGAAGAAGGAATGGTCCTTCTAAAGAACAAGGACAACTCCTTGCCTGTATCCACTTCTAACAAAATTGCCTTGTTAGGAAGAGGTGGAGTAGATCCTGTTTATGGAGGTAGCGGTTCTGGAAACGTCGATACCACTACATGTGCTACTCCTCGCTCCGGTCTTGAAAAAGCCGGATTCACACTCGATGAAGGTGTATACAATTATTTTGCTGGTCAAGTCGGTAACTATGCAAGACAAAACATCGTCATGGATAACTATAATGGTTCAACATTCTTCATCGGAGAAGTTGATCCTGCCGATTATAATGATGGAAGCAAATTCACTATTGACGCCAATGAAACTGCTGTTGTTTTCATTTCACGCTGTGGTGGTGAAGGTCTCGACCTCTCCACAAATTTAAAGAGAGATGCCCAAACAGCCGCCAGCCAAGCTGTCTTAAATGGTGGTAATGCAAAGGCTACAAACGCCCAAAAAGAAGTCAATAACTATGTTGATGGTCAACACGAACTCGAACTTTCTTCCGAAGAGAAAGGAATGCTTGAATTCGCTAAGAGAAATTACAACAAAGTCGTCGTTGTATTGAACGAATCCACAACAATGGAAGTCGGTGATCTCAAGGATGATAATGATATCGATGGAATTATTTGGGCTGGAAGCCCTGGATCTACCGGATTCAACGCTTTAGGAGAAATCCTTGCCGGTACAGTCAATCCTAGTGGAAAAACACCTGATCTTTACTCCAGAGACTTCACCAAGGATCCTACTTTCCAAAACTTTGCTATAAACGGAGAGAACACCTACACTGGAGTCACTGAGATTTCAGGCGGTGTCAACGGCTCCAAGAGTGCTCATTTTGTCGAATACGAAGAAGGAGTCTATGTCGGATATAGATATTATGAGACACGCTTCGGATCAGATGAGGCATCCTATAATGCAAATGTCGCATATCCTTTTGGTTATGGATTGAGCTACACTACATTCTCTAAGGAATTGGTGAACAGCGAAGTAACCAACAATGATGTGACTATGACCGTCAAGGTTACCAACACTGGTAATGTTGCCGGAAAAGAAGTTGTACAACTTTACTACACCGCTCCTTATATCAATGGAAGCATCGAGAAATCATCTACTGTCTTAGGTGACTTTGCCAAGACTAAAATGTTAAATCCTGGTGAATCAGATACTGTTTCCATCACTATCGCTAAAGAAGATATGGCTAGCTATGACTACAACGACAAGGACAACGATAAGTTCAAAGGTTACGAACTCGAAAAAGGTACTTATTATGTCCAAGTCAAAGATGATAGCCATACTGTTTCCAAAGATAGCAAAGGAAACGAATTATCAGTAAATTTCACTATCAACGATACAATTCATCTTTCCAAGAAGAGCGATGACCAAAAAGACATCACCAACAAGTTCGATAATATTTCCGATATGTTCAAATCGACCAAAACAGATGGCTATGGATTCTTGATGTCTAGATCAAACTTTGAAACAACCTTCCCAACCAAAGCTACTGCAGCTGACACAAAAGCTGATTCTATCACTGTCGATGGAAAGACCGTTGCTGATGGACTCAAACCTTATGAGAACGTAAACAATGATGCAGATGTCCAACCTACAGTCGGTGCCGAAAATGGCTTAAAGCTCATCGACTTAAGAGGTCTAGACTATGATGATGAGGCATACTCCAAGATTCTCGATCAATTAACCAACGATGACTACGACAATGCTGGTAAATATTTAGTCAATGGTGCTTACAACACACCTGCAATGGAATCCATCAACAAGCCTGCAACAGAAGACCATGATGGACCTCAAGGATTCTCATCATTGATGGGTAAATACAAATACGCTACCGCTTATATGTCTGAGCCTCTCTTAGCTTCAACCTTCAATAAAGATTTAGCTAAGGAAATGGGAACTGCCATCGGTGAAGAAGCCTTGGCTATGAATCCTACCTTCTCTGGATGGTACGGACCTGCTATGAACACCCATAGATCTCCTTTTGCCGGACGTAACTTCGAATACTATTCCGAAGATGGAGTTCTCGCTGGAAAGCTTGCTGCCAATGTCGTGAGTGGTGCTGCTGATAAAGGTCTTTATGCCTACATCAAGCACTTTGCTTTGAATGATCAAGAGACATTCAGAACTGAAGCTTTATGTACATGGGCTGATGAGCAAACAATCAGAGAAATCTACTTGAAGCCTTTTGAAATAGTCGTCAAAGAAGCTAAGACTACTATCGACTACATCTCCGACGAGAATGGAACACATTCAAAAAAGGAAATGAATGCTTGTACAGCCGTTATGTCTTCCTTCAACAGAATCGGAACTACTTGGTCAGGTGGAAACAAAGCCCTTATGACAGACGTACTCAGAGGCGAGTGGGGATTTAGAGGATTCGCTATATCCGATTTCAACTTGTATGATTATATGAACACCGATCAAGGTATGAGAGCTGGAACTGATATGCAGTTAACTTGGTTAGCTAGCGATACAATGCCATTCGGAAGACCTAACTATTCCGATACAAAGAGTGGAACAGCTCGTCAGGCTATCAGAACTGCTTATCACAACGTCTTCTATACAATCGCTAACTCCAACGCTATGCAAGGAGTCGCTCCTGGAACCATCATCACTTATAAGCCCAGTGGATGGAGAGTAGCATTCTGGATCTTAGACGCTGTACTTGGAACATTCTTAGTTTGTGGAACTGCTTGGGTTGCTTACAGAACCTTCAAATTCAATTCAAAGCCTAAGAGCGAAGAATCAACTCAAAACTAATTCATAAATATGAAAATAAGGTTTGGTTAAATCCAAACCTTATTTTTTTATTTAATAGTTTCTATTAATATTAACTGAAGACGATTTATACGAAATTATTATCGATATCTTCACCAAGTTGCTATCAACAAAATAGCATAATAAAACCCGCATTAAGCGGGTTATTTATTACATCTTAATTCCGAATTCTTCAGGATGATGAGCTTCGTACTTCTTACGAGTATTTGTGTCAAGAATCTTCTTACGCATACGAATGCTCTTAGGAGTAACTTCAACCAATTCATCATTGTTGATGTAATCCAAAGCTTGTTCCAAAGAGAGCTTCATAGGAGCCTTCAAGACTATTGTTTGATCCTTAGTAGAAGAACGGACATTGTTCTTAGGCATTTCTTCAGTGACGTTGACAGCTAAATCACGATCAAATTTATTTTCACCGACCAACATTCCTTCATAGACCATGACACCCGGAGTGATGAACATCGTTCCACGTTCCTCAACATGTTGCAAAGCATAAGAAGTGGCTTTTCCTTCATTTACTGAGACCAAAACACCAACAGGTCTACGTCCTATTTGAGTTTTAACCATAGGACGATATTCTTTGAAAGCATGGTTGATCATTCCATAACCATGAGTCAATGTCATGAATGTGGTCATGAATGAAATCAATCCACGGGAAGGAATGACGTAATTCAAACGAGTATGACCTTTATCTGAATCCATATTAACCATCTCTGCACCACGAGTTCCGACCAAATTCATAATTGCTCCGACATACTCATCAGGCACATCGATTTGAAGGTCCTCAAAAGGTTCTTCCTTAACTCCATCGACTTCCCTAAGGATGACATCAGGCTTTGAAACTTGAAGCTCAAATCCTTCACGACGCATTGTTTCAATCAAGACTGATAAGGCCAATTCACCTCTACCCGAAACCAAGAAAGACTCACTAGCTCCGATTTTAGTAAACTTCAAGGAAACATCGGATTGACTCTCTCTGAACAATCTATCGCCTATTTTAGCGGCAGTACAAAACTTTCCTTCATCACCAGCAAAAGGAGAATCATTGGCCATGAAAGTCATCTGCAATGTAGGAGGATCGATACGAAGTCTAGGTAAGGCTTCAAGATGATCAGGAGTACAGAATGTCTCACCGACTTCAACATCAGGAAGTCCACCAATAGCACAAATTTCACCAGCATGAGCTTCAGGAATCTCAATCTTTTTCATTCCATAGTATCCGATTAACTTTTGAATTTTAAAGTTCTTTGTCGTTCCATCAAGTCTCATGCATGATAAAGTATCACCAACCTTGACTGTTCCTCTTTCAACTCTTCCAACAGCGATACGTCCGATGTAGTCATTGTAATCGAGCATAGAAGGTTGGAATTGGAAAGGAGCTGTAGCATCGACATTTGGAGAAGGAATTTCTTCAATAATAGTATCGAGAATCGGAGCCATGGTCTCCTTTTGAGAAGACAAGTCTCTATCGAAAGATGATGTTCCCTTCAAAGCAGAGCAATAGACGGTCTTATAATTCAATTGTTCATCTGTGGCACCTAATTCCATGAACAAGTTGAGGATTTCATCTTCAGTCTTTTCGATATCAGCCATAGGTCTATCGACTTTGTTGATGACCACAACAATCTTTAACTTATATTCGAGAGCAGTCTTCAAAACGAATCTTGTCTGAGGCATGACACCATCGAAAGCATCGACAACCAAGACACAGCCATCGACCATATTCATAATACGCTCGACTTCACCACCGAAATCAGCATGTCCCGGAGTATCGACAATATTAATTGTGTCACCATTATATTTGATGGATGTAGTCTTGGCGAGAATTGTAATTCCTCTCTCATGCTCAATAGGGTTGGAATCCATCACTGCGATATCCGCATTATCAGGAATATCGACTGTGTTAGTGTACTTTAATAGACGACCGACAAGAGTTGTTTTACCGTGATCGACGTGAGCGATAATTGCGACGTTTCTAATCTGATTCATTTCTAAGCCTTCCTTCAATAGAATATATATTAACTTTAGCTTATGAATTATAAACCTATATATAAATATTTGTTTTTCTAGTTAAGCGATTTCATAAAAAATTCAATTCAAAAAGCCATCTCACAGAGGAGATGGCTTATAAAATCTGCTATCTATCTCTTCACATAGGTGAAGAAGAACATCATGAACAAGATGATCAATCCTAGAATGAGTGCTCCAAAGAGCATCCATTTGAAGAGTGTCATTCCACCCAAGCTTCTAGACTTAACCAACTTTTTTTCTTTTTTATATTCTTTATTGGTCATGTCGTTTATTCTCCTTTACTCTTATTCTTAATTGGATCTAATGGAGTGACAGGATCCAAATCACCGAGGTCATCCAAGTCCAAAGGTTCTACGATAGAGGCCTTTACAGGTGAAGGCTTCTTTATACTTGCCTCAGATTTGCTTTCGACAGGCTTAGGAGCTTGTTCTACAACTACGATAGGCTTGACAGGCTCGACAACATCTTCATTTCCACTATTAGCCAACAACTTTTGTTCCTCTTCAAACTTCTTCTTGGCTTGTGCCCATTCACGAATTGATTTGAATTCAGAAACAGGTTTATCGAACTTCTTGGGAATATCGTGGTTTTCTTCAGGATTCACCGAGACTGCCGAAACATATCCAGTGCGACGGACATCAGCTCTTTCCTTGCTAGCACGATTTGCAAGATACTTACTTCCTTTATTTGAGCCTTGTCCTTGCAACATAGGTGTGACGATCATAGCCTGGTTAGTAACAGCCTTATTGAATGCTTCTTCAGGAGTCAAATCTCCTTTGTAATTACCTTTAATCTTCTTCAACTGGAAGCGTACAATTCTTGCTTCAACAGGCTTGATATTATCCATTGAGGCGACTTCAGAAATATCTGATTTATTAAGCTTGACAGGGGCAACTACAACAGGTTTAACTTCGCCCTCCTCAGGAAGAGGTGTTGGCTCATCCTTCTTGATAGGTTGAACAGGGCTCAAAGGCTCAACATCGAATCCAGCATCTTCAATAGGTTCAGGGATAGGAGCACCCATACGTTTAACATTAGGATGTTTCTTAACTTCATTACGTTTGTACCAATACTCAGGCTCTTCATCAGAAGCTCTTCTCTCCGAATCAATCTTAGCGAGATGGTACCAATGTTCAGGTTCAAAGTTAGAAGCACGTTCTCCTTTGAACTCATATACAGGTTCCTCAACCTTAACTTCTTCAGGCTGCTTTTCTATAACAGGCTCAGGATCTCCGTACCAGAACCAAGGCTCACGATCAGAAGGTCTAAGTTCTTTAACAACAGGTTCTTGCTCAACCTCTTCGTTCTTATCATACCAATAATTAGGCTCACGATCAGAAGGTCTGATTTCTTTAATGACCTCAATTACAGGTTCAGGTTCGTTTTGATCATACCAATAATCAGGAGTTTTATCGGATGCACTATCAGACTTAACTTCTTCAACGACTTTGACTTCGTTTCTGCCATACCAGTAGTCAGGAGTCTTATCTGAAGGTCTATCAGACTTAGCTTCTTCAACTACAGGTTCAGAAGTTACAGGCGCGTTCTTATCATACCAATAATCAGGTTCACGATCAGAAGCACATACAGCATTGTTTTCATACCAGTAGTCAGGAGTCTTGTCTGAAGGTCTATCAGACTTAGCTTCTTCAACTACAGGTTCAGAAGTTACAGGCTCGTTCTTATCGTACCAATAGCTAGGTTCACGATCAGAAGGTCTGATTTCATTCTTGTCATACCAGTAATCAGGTTCTTTGTCAGAAGCTTTTTCACCAGTTCCTTCTTCACAAACAGGTGTCAAGTTTTCAGGATTCAAAGCGTGGATTACACGACGATCAAAGTCATTTTCAAGGACATCATTTTCCTTAGCTTCAACAACATTACGATTGTACCAATAATCAGGCTCACGATCAGAAGATCTGATTACATTCTTGTCGTACCAGTAATTAGGAGCCTTATCAGAAGCCTTGTCTCCTGCTTCTTCTACAGGAATTAAATTGAAAGGTTCGATTGCGTTGAGAATTCGTTTATCAAGATCAGTTTCAATGACATCTTCTTCAGAATTTGCAACAAACACTGTTGCCTTTTCATCTACCACAACATCCGAGTCATTTTTAACTTCTTTTACCTTGTTTCTATTGTACCAATAGTCAGGTGTTTTATCAGAAGCAACTTCCAAGGCCTTAGCATACCAATATGAAGGATTTCTATCAGAAGGTCTAGGCTCAAACACGACAGTAGGATAATCCTTAGCCTTAGATTCTTCGACGACTTCTTCAATCTTAGTTTCTACCATCACAGGCTTGGATGCGGCTGTGGCAGATTCGTAAATAACAGGTTGCTGAATAGGTAATACAAAGTTACGATCATACCAGTAGTCAGGAGTCTTATCTGAAGGTCTATCAGACTTAGCTTCTTCAACGACAGGTTCACAAACCACAGGCTCGTTCTTATCGTACCAGTAACTAGGCTCACGATCAGAAGGTCTGATTTCATCGACAGGAGTAACATTGCCTTGACCATCGGCAAACTCTTCAATGTTTTCATAAGCAGGAACTTGAGTTTGAACCTTGACATCAGCAATGGATTCAAACAAAGGCTTACCGAGAATTAACACATCACTCTCAAAGCTGTTCAAACTAATTGAAGTAGTAGAATCATTGACAATGTTGCCTTCGTAATTGCCTTCAATAGATTTAAATCCTTTAACACCAGTTCCAAGCTTATCAAGATCAATCTCCATGGCTTCACCAGTAGCATTATCCTTAGGTTGAGAAGCACCAACATTTAAGGAAGCAGAAGGTAAGAATTCATTGTCGAAGTCATGTCCAATGATGCTGTTCAAATATTTTTCACGAGCTTTATTGGCTCTCTTGACTGCACCAGGCTTTCTAAAACACCAAGCGATGAATGTAGCAAACAAAAGGACTAAGAAAGCAAGGATATAAACCATCAACACAGTGAAGAACCCATCAAGGAGTTGAGCTGCGGTGAAAGCATGCGAACCTATGCTGAATATCTCAATATTCTTGTAAGCTCCAAACAATCCGTTCAAGACATATCTGTCGATAAATTTGTTCACCGGTTCTACGAATGAAGCTAATGACTTGAACATAGCAAATCTTCCATAAGAGATTACTCTCAACAAAACTAAGAATGCACCAACAAAGAACAGAACAACTGCCAAAACAATACGAACAACAGGTTTATGATGAACATAATTATGCCAATCAAATTCCATGTCGAGTTGATTCTCAGTCAATGTTCCATCGGAATACTTTTTCAAAGGTGAGACAGAATCATCTTTGACGACAACATGACCAAAGTTTCCATTAGAATCAACAAAAGGAACAACGGAATCGTTCTTTCCGACTTCAAGTTCTTTATCGGGAGCTGTTTCGACTTTTGCTTTCTTGTATCCTATCGATGCAAACAAAGCAGAAAGCAAAGCTAAAACAACCATGATAAGAGCATAACCCACGTAGAACCAAACGTAGCCGATATTGTTGACTATCATGTAGGCCCAATAACCAATAGGAGTAATATGATCAGTCAAGAAATGTCTGACAGGAGGGATGGCAATAGCTATCAAGGCAATCAACATAAAACCTTCAACAATCCATAAGAAGATTGCTAAGCCTTTGAAAACACCTCTCTTGATTCTCTCATCTTTGTGAAGAATGTCATTCTTGACAACTTTTTCTATAGGCTGTTTTTGCTCAACTTTTTGTTCTACATTAACCTGTTCAACAGTAGCAGGAGCACCTTCGAGCAAAGTTGCTTGCTCTTGAGCCAAAAGCTCATCTTCATCTTCCTTAGGCTTCTTGAAAGCCAAGACTCCTAAAAGTACTGACAAGGCGATCAAGACGACGAGAATGATGACTACGAACAATGCAAAGTACCCAAGCACAGGGATGCCAGATAATCCTGACAAAGCCTCAACAGCTAGCTTTCTCCAATACAAAACAGTTCGGGAATCATACAGCGAAAGTCTAATAGAAGGAACAAAGACAGCAATCATTCCGCAAATCACTATCAATGTCAAAAGCCATACGACAATTGCGAAAAATGCCAAGACAAAATGACCGAAGCCGTGTTTTTTTTCGTTCTTTTCAACTGAAGCCGCCTTAGTGGTAACCTCGCCATCATTATCAATCACAGCTTTAGGTTTCTTATATGCCACAATAGCGGGCCAAATAGAAATTCCTAAAAGGATCACAACAATCAAAGCCATGAAGATGTCTATCCATCCCTGTGAAGAAAGACCAGGAAGTTTCCATCCATCGACAAGCTCTACTATCTTGCTAGAGAATTGTCCAATCGAGTTGACACCACCACAAGTGATAGCATCATTAAGATATGGGACGCCGAAAAAGATCAATGCCACCACAACTATCAAGGACAAAGCCCAAAGAACAGCAAGACAGATTTTAGAAACTGTTCTTTTCATGAATGCCTCTTTTCTGTATTACCTATTTACTAATACAAAATAAATATACCACTTGCAACCCCTGTTTTAAAAGTTGTTTTTTAAGGAAATTGTATAAATATAGCACTCATTTTTTGATAAATTTTCAAAATAAGTTGATATTTGTCTAAAAACTAATCCAATTATATTGCATAAATATTGAGTTTTTTTGAATTACCAACTTATAAATTCATATAATGCCATGTTGTATATAGGCATTTGTAAAAAAAACATTTATTATTCTTCCTTTTTAACGATGCTTAAGTCTTTTGACACAACAAAAACATCTTTAGGTTCAAATGTTTTATCCATCATAACATCGTCATATATGACAAAAAAAAAGTTCATTTTTTTCTTTAGTTCTATCAATCTAGTAGTTATTTCTTTTAGCAATTGACGGCTATTTGTAAGACTAGAGCAATCCATCACAACAATCTTAGGATTAAAGGCTAATAAATAGGAGAGTTGTATTTTCAATTGAAAATCTTCGTTGATAAATTGATAAGATTTATATTTAACAACCTCTTTTGCTTTAAATATTCCTAAAGCTTCCATCAACTCAATCGAATAATCATAAGCCTCTTGCCTTCTCATTCCTTGGACTGCCATCAAGATTGATATAAGGTTTTCGCCTATGGAATGCTTTCTTTCATCGACTAATAAGAATTTTTCTTGTCCGACAACACCGATCACATAGTTTTCTAAGCCTAAAAGAATATCTCTTTCATTCTTACAATTAATGGTCAAAGGTTTCTTGACCTTTTGTAGCTGTTCTTCTCTTTTCCTAGCTTTTTTAAATTTTCTTTTATGAGCTAGGAAATATCTGTCCCAACCATTTAGCATCTCAAAAGAGAAATCCATCCAAAACTTCTTCTTTTTAAGTTGTCTTTTCTTAGCGTAATAAATTCTCTTTAAATTCTTAGTTTGAAATGATCTATATTTTTCTTTCTCCAAGTCATCAAACAAACCTAAATACTTTTTATTTGCTTCTTCTATATAAGCTATTTCGTTAGACCACTCAGCTTTAATTTCTTTAGCCTTTATATTTTTGTCTTCTTCAGGTATAGATGAATCAGCTTTAACCCTATCTACTTGTTCATTCATCAAAGACCTAGCATCACTTCTTTCATAAGAAGTCAATAAACGATCTACTCTTTCAAAATTCGATAATCTAAACTTCATATACTCATTATCGTGAAGAGTAAATCCATTCAATGTTATCCTATTGAATTTTATTCCTTTAAAATCTTTGATCAACATCTTTAAAGAAGGATGAATTCCTTTTATCAAAAATCTTTTCTCGCTAAAAATAATATATGTAGTAGATGAATCAAAGCTGTATGTTTTACCATCCGTCGTTTCTACTTTTAATTCGATTTTATCGTTTGATATATCTAGATAGCTTATCTTTGTACAAGGTTTTTTGTTTTCCATAGTTCATTTAAATCTTAATAATTATAGCAAGACTTCTCTTATGCCGTTATAATAATTCGAATTGTTAAGGAGAATACTATGGCTAAACTTAAAACCGTTCTTTTTGATTGCTGGGATACAGTTATTCATTATAATGAAACTGATAAAAACAAAGGAATAACTCTTCTTTTAGATGTTTGTGATAATCCCGATAACATCAAATCTGATCAATTGGAATCAGATTATCACGCCTTGATGCATGAATACTATAAGAATTGCAATGACTTCGATTTAAGATTCATTGCATTATTTAGATATATTTGTATATCGCATAATCTCAAGCCGAGGATTTCATATGAAGAAATCGAGAAACTATATAATCAGCATATAGTTCCAACACCAGTAGAAAACCTTAGACCATTATTGGATTTTCTAAAGCAAAACAACATAAAGATTGGTGTATGTTCCAATACCATTCACTCCGAAGAGCACACTGTCGATTTCATAAAACAATGCTGGCCTGATATGCCATTTGATTTTGTTATGGCCTCATCGACATATGGTGTCAAAAAGCCGAATCCTAGATTCTTTGAAATCGGAGCTAAACTAGCTGGTTCAAAGAACGAAGAAACGATTTATATAGGTGATAACTTCTATGCCGATGTATATGGATCTTGGTTATCTGGTTTTATGAAATCGATTTGGTTAAATCAAAAGCACCGGAGCAAGATAGATTATTATCAATATCATCCTGAAATGAGCGATAAGATTGAATATACTGAAATCGATGACTATCTCAAACTTATTCCAATATTGGAGAAAATGATTTAATATGGAAAGAACAGGTATATACAAAGAAGAAAGAAAGTTTGTTTATTCCGACTACGATATAAACGATGATGTCTTAATGTCTCATATAGCCGAGATATTTCAAGATATCGCTGGAAATCACTCTGAGTTTTTAGGATGTGGTTACGAAGCAGTGAAATCTAAGGATATGATCTGGGTCTTAGCCAAAAGCAAAATTGATGTAATAAAAAATCCAATCGTAGCTAAAAATGCAATTGTCGAAACAATTGCCTATAAACCAAATGGTCTTATATTTGCCAGAGAATTAATCATCAAAGACAAAGAAACTGGTGAGACACTTATCACCGGTAATTCCAATTGGTGCCTAGTTTCTTTATCGACCAGAAGATTAGTTCGTCCCAACATCGATGTCGTTCCTTTTGAGCAAGATGATACTAATAGAATCTACAAGGATAGGATGAAATCATTGGACAATATTCAATTTGAAGATAAAGATTTCATGTTCGATCAAACTATTAGATTCACTGATTTGGATCACAACAGACATATGAATAACTGCCATTATTTAGATATAATTACAAATGCTGTTTCGCCTACTTCAAATCAAAGAATCACTTCATTGGAAATAAACTATGAAAAAGAATGTACCAAAGATGATGAAATTCTAGTTTATAAAAAAATAATTTCAGATACGGAAGGATTTGTAACAGCCTATAAAAAAGAATCCAGACAACTCGTGTTTAAATCGAAATATAAACTTAGCTATAATGCTGACGCATCAAAGCAAACCCTCTAATAGATCTCGGCTTTAATTCCTGGAGTTTTTCAAAACAACCGACCATTGTCGATCCTGTGGTTAAGACATCATCAAAAAGAATGATGTCTTTTTTTGACAAATCAATTCTTTTTTTGATAATAATCCTATCTTTTACTTTTTTTCTATCTTCCAAGGTTAAATCTTTTTGAACTGGGCCAGCAGTCTTTCCCAAAATATCCAAATAACGAATATCAGCTGATTCTAATATTCCTATCAAATGATTAAATCCTCTCTTTTGAATCGATTCGTCAGTTGAAGGAAGCGGAATAACAATTTTATTTAAAGTTAAGAATTTAAATAATAATTCGAAAGGCGTTAAAAAGACGCTTCTCAGTTCATAATCACAGATAGTCTTATATTGATATAGCCATTGCATCAAAACATCATCATGATAATAAATAGAAAATATGTTTAACTCACCTATTTTTTCTTTATTAAAATGAAATTTCCTTTTAGCTAAACAAGAATCACAAATTACAGGTGAAAGAAAAACAGTCAAAGGCGAACTTGGCTCAATTGGATTAAAACACACCTTACAATACTTGTTCTCCATTTGACTTTTTAATCCTTTCTATCGATTCGATTATATATTTGTTCTTGATTGCTCCGTAGAAAACAACCTCACCATCCTCATATTTTTTCTTCCTTCCAGCTCTTCCAGCAATCTGAATTAGAGTATCTGCATTATAAATATAATTTGTATCAGCTTTATAAACTAGAACTTGTAAATTCTTAACTGTCACTCCTCTTTCTAAGATAGAAGTTGTAACTAAATAACGGAGTTTCCCTTCCTTGAATTCCCTTATTTTCTTCTCTCTATCTCCATCCTGAGACGATACTGATTCACCATTAGATAAAAACAATGACAGCTTTTCATAAAGAGTTTCTACTTCTCTGATTGTCGGAGCGAAAACAAACACTTGCTTTCCTTGACCCAACATACGCTTCAAATCTAATAAAACATACAAAAACTGAAAAAATAAACATCGTTTGAAAACTGGAACTGGAAGAGGTCTTCCATGATATCTCTCATCCAATTTCAGTACGATTCCTTTTTCTTTTTCAATGAAATTCAAATCATCTTTTGATGGGGTTGCAGACAATAACACATACGTTCCTCTAATGCTGTCTTTGAAAAACTTATGAAGCAATTCATCACCTCTATATGGAAAAGCATCTATTTCATCAAACACCAGTAAGTCGAAATAATGAGGGTATCTATATAATTGGTGAGAAGTCAAAACTATTATATGTCCATATAAATCCTCTGTATGACCTTCACAAACACACACGACTTTTGCTGAAGGAAAAGCCTCTTCGATTCTTGGACCTAATTCTAAGACGACATCTTTTCTTGGGGTAGTAAATCCCACTCTTTTTCCTTCTTTCAATGCTTCTTCCATCGCCATATAGACTAATTCCGTCTTTCCAGCACCTGTAACGGCATTTATCAAAACCGGAATATTCTTCTTATATGATTCTCTGACTTTTACCGCTATCTCTTCTTGTTTTTCAGTCAATGGATAAGCTAATCTAAGTTTTGGTGAAGACATCGGCGAAATAGTAAAGGCAGACGGATCCACTTTAGTGCCTGAAAAAGGCAGACATCTTCTGCAATAAACTTTCCCATCAGCTCCAATTCCAAGATATTTTTCATCGCTGTTGGAGCATCTATCACATATAAATTTGGTTTCCATCACTAATATATGTGGATAGATAGTCAAAAGAAAATCAAAAAAATCCACCAAAGGTGGATTTAGTTAAGTCGCCTAAGAATTTGAATTAGATGTATTATCGTCAGTTGCTACCACTTTAGTTTCTTCCTGAGTCATGTCTGCTTTGATTTCACCGATTTTCTTTCTTTTATCTTCATATAAATCGAGATAAGACATACGATGTTTCTCATCATGGATTGCAACCAAAGCCTCATCGACTAGTTTAGCCAAGTCTCTGAGCTTTTCAGCAGGTGTGGAGATAAGTCCTTGAAGTCCAAAGGATCTGAGCAAGGATACAGCTTCTTTGATACGAACACCATCCATCTTTGAGAAAGCTTCATCGAATATAACCAATCTCAAAGTATCGCTATCTTGAGTTACTCTATAAAGCTGAGCGAAGGAAGCTAATATTGAAATATAGAAAGGTGTTTGAGTTTCACCTCCAGATTGTCTCTTAAATGTTCTAGCCAAAGAAGATTCGACAGCATTATCATCAGTTCCACGTTTGACCAAAAGATCGAAGTTCAAATATGTACGATAATCTGTGAATTTCTCAATGTTGGCCAAGATTGCTTCCTTATTGGTAGAAGTTGAATCCTGAGCGTCTGAAATCAAAGAGAACAATTGATTCATCAAATCCTTGTACTTTTCCATAAAGACATCTTCAGCATCTCCAGCTGATAAGAGCAAAGGATCCATCATCATGTTGTAATAATCGATGTAGTCTTTGTTGGGTTCGACAGTGAAACGATATCTATCACGTCCAAATCTCACATCAGACAAGGCATCGTTCAATTCTTTGATTTGAGATTGAACTGTAGTAATTAAACTTCTCAACTTATAAATGAAGTCATCTTTGAATTCCTTAATAGCATTTGCGTGAGCTTGCGCTATCTTCTCAGTATATTGAGGCAACAAGACATTGCTCAAACTATCCAATTCTTTATCGAATGTCTCGTTAGAGGATTCATCTGTTGTATCATAAGAGAGATTGTATTTAGTGACATAAGCACTTCTAGTCTTCATCAAATTATCACGAAGACTCTTTTGTTTCGATTGAGCTCTGGCAAATAATCTATTTGCTTCTTCTGCAATCTGAGAAACATCCATGGTGGAAGCTAATTTATCATACCTGGGCAAGTATGTTTCCTCAACAGCTTTAGGATCAAAAGCAGATATAGTTTGTTCTCCAGCCTTGACTGCCATTTGCTTTTCAGGAATAACCTCGTTTTGAATACGACGAATCTCAGAAGTATGTTCTCCTTTTTCAGCAGTGAATTGCTCTTTTTGTTGATTCAAACTAGCTATATCCTCATCGATAGCATGAATCTTATCATCGATTTCTTTGACTGAAGATAATGCTCCTTCCTTCATTTGTTCTGTCAAACGACGAACATTCTCTTCTAATGCTGGAACGTTTTCAACTTCATTCAAATCATCGCGGTAAGTTCTAGCTTCGTTAGAAGACATGATTGCCATCATAGTCAAAGGTGTTATCTTTTCGACCAAAGAACTGAGCAAAGAAATCTTTTCATCGATAGATACATACTCATCGTGTATTCCTTCTACCGAACCTTGGGAAACTCTAGTTCCAAGGAACAATGAAGTGACGCGTTTAGGATACCAGGTAGCAAAGCCTCTATATCCAGTACAATCGGCACAAAGACCATTTCCACTTTCTCTGGCTTCTTCAAAGTTTGCACATTTCTTTGTCTTTCCCAACAAATAATCTGAATAAGCTTGAGCACCTTCATCCTTCGAATCCACCAAGAATGCACAGCTATCTTCTCTAGCAGGATGTTCATTCATAAATTCGATAACTTTGGTAGAATCGACGATGTTAACTCCATTGAAGTCATAAACGTTGATCAAATCTTTCAAGATTCTTTGAGCTTCATTGTAATAGGAAGGATTTACAAAAACATAGAATCTATTTCCACCAATACATGATTCAATTGCTGTAGCCCAATTAGGATCGTTGACATCGACCAAATCACAGAACTTCTTTACATAGGCATCAGGATGACGAGCACACAATCTGCTTTGCAAATCATCAACAACTTGTTTATATCTAGGTCCGAAAGGCTTAGCTCCACTATGAACGGATTTCAATTGAACAGCCAATTCAGTTTTTTTGTTGGAAAAATTATAGAGATACTGTTCTAGCTTCGTGTAAATAGAATAACCTTTTGATTTATATGAATCCATCTCTTGTTGAAGATGTTCCAAAGATAAGACATCGACGCTTTGTTCATCGCAAGCTTTGCTCAAAGAATTAAATTCATCATAGATTTCATTTGAAAATTCACTGAATTCTGACAGTTCATCCTTATCTCTATCATCAATTCCAAGTCTATCGAGGTTGATGTTCTTAAATGCCGATAAAAAATCGACTGCCTGTCTAGAAAGAGAATCGGCATAATTTTTCAACTCTCTCAAAATATTTTGTTGAGAGACTTTCAATGCTGCGATTTGACGTTCAAAGTTAGCCTTTTTTTGAGATAACTCATTAGAAAGACTAAAACCCGATGATGAAGTCTTCTTGGCAAAATAGTCTTGCTTTTCAGCATTCAGTTCTCTGATTTGATCATCTATCAAAGCAACTTGACGAGCTAGATAATCCAATCTCTGGCGATGCTCTTCAACTTTGGATTCATAATCTCCCAACTGTCTCTTAGCATATTCCAAGTTAGCTCGAGCATGAATGTAGTTGAAACTAGCCATATCAGTTGAGATATTGTGATAATTCTCATAAGCTTCATGGATATCTTTCAGCAAAGAAATTTTATCTTGGATTCTAAGGGACTCAGTTTCCAATAATCTATATTGTTCGATATTCTTCTGCATAGGAACAATATCGACTTTATACTGAACATCGCAGACAAATTCTGTAATAAATTTAGAAATATCAGAGATAGGTACAAAAGAAACGGATTTCTTAAACAAAGAGAAATACTTATCTGGCAAATTGCCGAAAATAGTCTTTAAGAATTGGCGATACTGCTCATTAGAATCAAAGAACCTGGCTTCATCAGATTTGTAATTCTCACTGACAAATCTACTGAATTCCTTATAAGTCAAAGGACGAGGGGAAGACTTAGCATCTAACAAATCTTTGTTAGTGAAATTATTTGACGGGAATCCTGTATTCAAATAGAAGAAATGTCTATCGTCATGACCATCTGAAAAACAGTCGAAGACAATTCCTAAAGTGAATTGAGTCTTTTTCTTAGTATCCGCAAACTCCAAGGCGATATAAGTAGTGAAACGACCAGGACGAAGAGAAACGACATTACCATCTTTAGTTTCACTGATTTCTCCACGGAGATAACCGTTTAATGTTCTTCCAGTTTTTTCATTAGCAGCTTTATTGAAGTTTCTTCCTGTCGTATCACCTAAAAGAACAGTTTGAAGAGCATCAATAATAGTTGATTTTCCAGTTCCGTTAGCTCCTGTCAAGAAAGTTATATTTTCAATATCGACTGTAGTATTTGTAAAATAATGCCAATTGATAAGTCTAAGTTTAGTGAGCTTTATCATATTTCAATCCTCCTAGAAACCGACAGGTTCATTTTTGTCTGCAGTAACGACACCTTCTTTAGACTCTTCTTTGTCTTGAGTGCTTTCATATGTCTCGCCATTTGAAGAAGAACTATCTTCATTTTGTTCTTCACTACCGGTTAAGAATTTATACAATGCGTTCATCTTGGAAGTAGAAATAATATATTTTATGGAAGGAAGAATGAAGAATGAATAATTGTTATCATTGAAGGATCCTCTTCCTCTAGCGATAATATTGAAAGAAGCCAAAGTCTTCATAGCTCCGGAAATAGTTTGTAAAGACAAACGCTTAGAGGCAGTAGATAATCCCAAGTCAGAAAGCTTTTGTCTCAGCTGAGTGGAATCCATAGCCACCTGCAATACATTTGGTTGTTTTTCTAATGAATCTTCATAGAAATCTCTTAGAGTATATATGACAAATGTAGTGGCAGTATCAACTCTTTCTCTATTCTTATCCAATGCATTTCTTAAGAAAATGACGCCGCAGTCATCATCTTTTGAAATGACCATATCGATGAAATCCAAATATTCTTCGAATAAAGAATAATGTTTTTCTATAAAAGTGTAATCGTACTGAATTTTTTCAAGACCTGTAGTGACATCATAACGTTTTCTAACTATGAAACAATGATATAAAAGATTGTTCATCGTTTCAGAAAATTGGCTCTTTTCACCAGTTGAAAGCTTATCGTAATCCTCTTGAAATGACATAAATAAATGGCTCCTTCCTATTTTATCCTCAAGACATATTCCGGAATTTGATAATGTCCGTTCATCGTCTTATCATCTATTTTCTCCATAGTGAAGAATGTCGTATTGAATTCAGCTCTTACCAAAGCGAGAATCAATAGAATTAAATCATTATCTTCAACTAATGAAATCTCACTAGTTTTTATTTCTTTTCTCGAACCGAATGCCCTTCTCATAAACGACTCTACAGCTGCTTCAGAGAATTGACTTACTTCATTGTTCAAGAAATCATTCATCAAATCGTCGCTTTCATCAGAAATATCAGGAGAAAGTTCCATGGGATCCGGCTCTTCTCTTTGTGTTCTCTTGAAAGGCATGAACAAAGATCTATCATCAAATATGGAAGCTCTATGATAATCTACAGTATCGACCATCTTAAATAACAATGGGGAATTTTCCTCATTGATGTTAGGATTCTTCTGCAATTCGCTAGCCATAGAAGAAATTATCTTTTCTAACTTTCCTTTGATAGACTTATCGCTACCCGATAGGTAATTAACCTTCTTTTGAACAGCCTCAGTGTAATCGGCATTGGCCTTGTCGATTTCATCAAAAGATTTATTCAATCTATTGAATACATCGATTACTTTATTCAAATAAGAAATGACTAAATCTGTAGCTTTAGAAACTGAAAGAGAAGAAAAAGTAGAATCCATTCTAGCTTGAGAAGCTAGTTTTGCAACGATTCTCCCATCCCTAAGCCACTTATTCAATATTTCGACAGTAGGTCTAGAATAAAGACCTAAAGAATCATAAGTCTTCATAGGATGGTAAATAGAATCTCCTACTTCAAATTTATAATCATCAAAATGCTGTTTCAATACTTCGTTAGGATTGAATACATTAGTCAACTTATGATTAAAAACGATGATCGAGTGATGCAAAAGTGTAACTGATAATTCCAATTCATCAGTATTCTTTACTGCATTAGCCAAGGATCTAAACATATAGTCATCTTCTTTTTCATCTTCAAGTTTCAATTCAGAATACGTTTGATGAACCAAAGGCATATAAGATGAAACATCGCTAGTCAATTCATCCAACAATTCGAGCATCTTGATAGAGTAGGACGGAAGATAGATATAATCGACACCAGTCTTATAATCCTTGTCTATTTGAAACCAACCACAACGAGATAATTTTCTAACTACGTAAGAGAATTTATCGGCAGATAAAGTGTCTTTAACATCGACTTCTTCTTCGACTTCTCTATCATCGTCCTTATCAGTATCGATAGAAAACAAAGACATGATATCTTGTCCATTTTCTCTCAACGCATCCATATAAGAACTACGAGTGATGGAAGAACGATAAATCTTTAAGCAATGATACAAGGTGACTAAAGCATAAGCATAAACTGCTTTATACTTTCGGGATAAAGGTGCAAAAAATCCATCCGGAAGACGGTCGAAAAGACGTGCATTGTTATTTTCGGTCATTAATTTATCCAAACTAGTATCCCCCTTTGTAAATTAAATGAAATCTACGACAAAAAACAAGTCATAGTTTCGGGATATTCCATACTTTATTATTATACTTTCTTATAGACCAAAATAATAAAGAAAAACAAGAGGTTTCTATACAAAGAGAAATATAAATCTCTTTATAGTTTCAACTATTCAAAACAAAGCATTCTACTTTATTCTTTTTTGACTTTGTTTTTTCTTCTTCTAGCCAAATACTTGATCAATTCCCATATTCCTACGCAGATCAAAAATATTGCAATAGTAGTCATATATCCACCAAAATCAATTCCAACATCTCTCCATTGAGCTGATCTATTTGGCGTATAAAATTGAGTCAATTCACTAAAACCCGCAACACAGAATCCAAGAACAGAAGATATTCCTAAGCCGATGAGCATCGTCTTAATCTTATTAGTGGCAAGGAATATAAATACGACTGAGAGGAAGGCAAAAACTGCAAACAACAAATAATGACCGACCAGTTTTCTTAGCTTCTTAGCCAAGGAAGAGAACATCACACTTATATCTCTATCGATAGTCAAATCGATATAAACTGAATATTTCACCAAAGTATCGTCACTTCCCAAAGTGACTTTGAGTGTTGTTTTTCCAATATCCAACAAAGAAATGTTTCCAAATTTATCAACACTGACAATATTATTTGTCTTATTTCCACTTGAATCCATACATTCAAAGCTCAAGTTTTTACATGACACTTTTTCTTTGGTAGTTATCCCTATCTTATAGTTCTTTCCATAGAACAATTTAGCTTCATATCTCTTTCCATCATCGATAGAATTGAATGTTTCAGCCTTAAATACTTTACTATTTATAGTAAAAGGTGAGACAGTATCGACTACTTGAATTTGTTTAGTCTTTTTCAAAGAAGGATTCGATATAGGCGTTACTGTAATTGTAGATTTACCGATTTTCTTTGCTTTTCCAACCCCATTTTGACTGATAGAAATAACTGAGGAATCAGATGAAGTAAAGCTCACATCTTTGATTGATGCATTATTATTCATACTGACATCGATATCAAATTCACTTCCCAAAGCAATCTTTGAAAAATCATCCAACCCCTTGTTATCGCCAGGATAATAACCAGCATTATATACGACATCAAAACTATCAATATCGATGAAATTTACATCGATTGTAAAATCAAAGCTTAATAAATCGTTTTGACGAGAGGTTATTTTAAATGAAGTACTTCCTTTCTTATTTGCGAAAAATATTAATTTGTCATCGTTGCATACAACATTGTCGTTATTTGATGAAATAGAATAGGTTCCGTCATCAAATAAAACCTCATCATTTTTAGTTCCATCTTTGAATTGCCGATTAAAAGCAAATTCGACATTCAAAGCTTTATAATCGTGATAATCTACACTGATAGTCGAATGGTTAGATAGAAGATTGTGACCTTCATCATAAACTCTCATAGTATTAGGCTTGTCGACTATACTAAAAATCAAATCCTCAGATATAGAATTATCGAGTTTAGAAACAAATCTAAACTTAACGTTTCCAGTTTGATTATTGGTAGTGATGGAGTATTGATTGTTTGATTCGACCAATTTGACTAAATTTTCCCCTTCTCTAATTGAAACAATCCATCCAGAGTATTTAAAACTAACAGGTTCAATTGAAATATTAGAAAAGACATTGTCATAAATTTGATTTACTAGCAATTCATTTTTATCTGATTCGTTGGAAGAAAAATAATTGCCCAAAGAAATTCCACTGACAGAACCAGTTTGAAAGTCATTTTGATACTGATAAGTGAAAACTATAGCATTGGAAGTATCATCTTTATCGACATAAAACTTGATCTGACCACTGACATCAGAATCAGTATTAGCTTTAAAGGTAAAAGACTTATAAGAATGACTTAAACAAGTTAATCTTGTCGAATCATATTCAATTTTGTAATTATTCAGTAAATATGCTTTGGAATTTATGTTTTTATATGGGATGGAAATAGAAAAAGAGTCTATGGTAACTTTGCTGGAATAATGAGAATTGGTGTGAATCGATGGGGTATAAGATCTCTTCAATTTCGATGTGTCTATTTGATCAGAAGTCAATTTTGATTTTTCTTTGACATAGACATCAAAAGAATTAGTTTCAATCTTTGATTTATCTTTCTTCAAATAAGACAGTTTCAAATCCTTAAACGAATTAGATTTATTCTCATCTTTAGATATGATTTTGATTTGATTACTTTTAATCGATTTAAAAAATATTCCATCCACTGATGGAAAATGAATTTTGGTCGAATCAAAAGTAGCGTTCGCAGGTGAATATTCAATGCTGACCGATATAGAGTCACCCATACTATATAATTCATATTTTGAATTTACCGAAATAGATTCAACTTCAACCGTTTGAACAATTTTATCTTTAACATTAAAAGTTGTTGAATCTTCAAATTTGTTTATTTTAGCATAAATTATAGCTGTTCCGGATTTCTTAAATTCGACTCTTCCATCAGAGTCAACACTACAAATAGTATCATCGCTAGAGCTAAAGGCAACTGTCGTGTAAGTGACATTACTAGGCTCAATATGAGTTTTTAATGTATATGATTGTCCTACATAGAAAGTTTCTTTGCTAGATGGTTTATTAGTAATCACAATCGATGTTGCTAAAACCGGATCAACAGCAATAGAGAATTTCTTTATTAGATTTGAATTTTTACTAGCTGTGAAAGTCAATTCTAAAGATGGGCTTTCCTTAATGAATGTAATTGAATTATCAGCACCAATTGTAGCAAAGGAACTATCACAGTCAATATTGATTCCTTTAAAAGAAGTATCTTGAGGAATATAAGTAAAATTATAATAAATAGTATCTCCGACATAAAAAGTTGAATTAGACAAATCTAAAATAATAGACTCATTTTTATCCTTATAAAAAGAAACACCGAAATCTTTTATCTCTTTTATTCTTTGACTATCATAATTGTCATTGATTTCATCCTCAAACAATCCGGTGAAATCATTACTTTGTTTAGCACTTTTACTCCCAGGCATCGCACTTTCTACAAATATCAAAACAGCGCAAACAATGTATAAAAGTAAAAATAAATACTGAACAATGTTTTTGAAAACATTGTGTTTTTTCGCTGTTGTCATTAAGATTTATCCAATCGTAATATAACTAATCAGACCATCTAGCAAACAAAGAAATCGTATGATTGACTATTGTTAAATCAGTGAATTGCCCTGAATTGACATCATCTCTAGATGTGTACCATCCTTTGAAAGTATGTCCGTTTTTCTTAATCACAGGAAATTCATCCAAATCGACGTAACTTCCCCCATTGACTTTAATAGGATAAATATTTGTCCCTAGGGCTTTTTCAGTACCATCAGAATCCTTGAAATAAAGAGTTTCACTACTATCAGTCAAAGCGTTGAAATAAACAAAATACTTTTGACTTTCATTTGAAGAGGAACCTTTGATGGAGAATATCTCAGACCACGCTCCATTCTCTTTCGTATAAACCCCACCAGTGCTGATGTTCAAATAGAAATCACCATCATTACCAAAGCTTCCTGCAGGTATATCGCTTCCGTATCTCCAAGTAGAACCATCTTTTCCATCTTTAGTCTTTTGAATAAAGAAATAACTCCAAGCACCACTCTCATAATTGACTTTAAAAATCCAATCATTCTTATGAGAATTGTTGATCATTTCCAATTCTTCATTATCAGCATTATCGACTGTTACCATATCGATACTAGAAATTGAATCACCTTGTTCACCTTTTTTTATAGTAACAACTTTACTGGTATCATTTGTCAATTTAATTGTCACTACAGTGTCGCCAGAATCATCGATATTAGTTTCAATATCGGCGATTCCAACACCATCAATTCCGTCTTTTCCACCAGGAATTGTAAATTTGTCTGAACTATTATCAGTATAAGTAATAGTTACATTCAAATCATTGCTGCCTTCAACTTGATTTATGACTACATCGGATATTCCTTTTCCGTCTTTTGGACCGGGAATTGTCACTATAGTATCATCAATGCTTGAATCAGTATAATGAATTGTCAATGTGGTGGATTTATCCTCATTTTCAACTGCATCAACTGAGGCGATTCCAACACCTTCCTTTCCCGAGATTCCAGCTGGGATAGTAAACTTGGTCGGAGTAGCTTCTTCATCAGTATAAGTGATTGTAACGATGACATTTCCGTTCTCATCACTATCATGAGTGACAGACTTGATCTGCAAAGCTTGATCAGTATTGAAAAAAGAACACGAAGCTAACGGCATCAATCCAATAGACATAGAAGCACATAACACAGCGATTAATCTTTTCATTTTCATATACCTTTACCTCCCCTGAGGTCGTCCGATGGACTTTGATCAAATAGATACGGCTTTTCTCCTTCATTCAAATTCAACTTACCATTCGAATAGAAGTAGAACGGATGTGAGCCTGTGACACAAAGAACAGCTCTAGCTAACGCTGCGGCTATAGAATTAGTATATCCGCCACTGAAATAAGACTTTAACATATCTAGTGTCTCCTTCTTAGAAAAGATCATATTCGAATCAGAAGATTCAATCTCAACATCCGAACTATTCAATCCTCCACCATAGAAGACGACAGCAGTATTCAAATAGTTCTTATCATTTATTTTATACAAATATCCGTTGGATTCAGCTAATTTTTTTAATACATCCTTAACTTTGAAGAAATCATCTATGGACATTCCTTCATAGTCCTTTCCAAGACTTGCTAACAACAACGATAGTTGCTCATAAATCAATGCTGAAGTCATAATATCATCTATGTCCTTCCAATCATAGAACAAGCTATTTCCAGTAATATTTAATTTGATGGGATAGCTAGTTCCACCGATTTGATCATATTTACAAGTCATTCCCATGCTTCCTAATAGTCCAATGATAGAAGTAGGAGAGCCGTTATACATCATAGGTCCATTGAAGGATGTCTCGACACCTATTGAGAATACACCTGAATTTGCAAATGATGTATCCTTGACATTTATTACAGCATCGTATTTCTTAGAGCCGTTAGAATCGATTATATTCTCATCATTATCTAATCCATTTTGGATACTTTCAAATGTCTTTCCTGATGATTGAGAAGACTGACTCAATCCATCCATCAAAATCGATTGAACCATATTATCCATATTGAATCCATCATTGGCATCACCTTGGCTGTCATAATAACTAGTGAATTGACTAGTCTTTATACTTCCATCTGACATCACAATAGAAGCTTCTTTGCTTTTATCTACTTTATTTTCTAAATTACTTCCCACCAATAGCAAGAATTCACCCGAGTCTTTCAAAATAGAATTATCTATTGTCAATCCATCAGTGGAAAATGCACGTATTATATTCTTACCATTGGACAAAACACTATTTTGAACAGTGTCATTTTTTCCGCTCACCTCTAGTACTGTACCAGTATAAAAGTAATTGTACATTTCATTTTGTGCATCTGAATTTTGGATTCTTATATTATCTAAAGTGATATTGTCTCCATCCAACAATAATCCGACATTGTCTTGAGCATAAGCTTCAACAAAAGGATTTGTCGATATATCACCTATTCCTATATAAGGAAGAGGTCCATGGAAATAATCCTTATTAGCATCAGGAACAATAATTCCATTTCTATTCTTATCAGGAAGTCCATTTCTAGGGAAAGCTAGATTATTCAAATTGATGGTAAATCCATTCCCATAAAAATCTTTTTGCGCTCTTATTCCAGCAATTAATTTCTTTGAAATAGGTTCAATCAAAGCATCTTTATTAGTCTCATTAAATTCATCGATATAAGTTGTGTGATATGTGGATTCAAATTCATAGTATTCATTCGAGAAAGAAAATGAATCAGTGTCAAAGCTATAATTTCCAAATAGTTTGTCAGTCTTAGCATCTGATTTAAGTTCGTTTTTATATAAAATCCTTTTTTCATTGCTAGGGTCCACTCCACTAGCAACATATACATCTGCTAAAGATCCTAGCGATGTCTGCATAACAGCTGGATGACCAGTCGAAGATTTGTTGGTGCACATCAACAAATCGTTATAGTTATAAACATTGACACCGTCTTTGACTATATTGAATCTATAAGTATTTGAAACATTATCATCTAAAGAACTGACAAATGTTATGAACGCATCTCCATGCCCATTAAAGGAAATCTCCTTAGAGCCATCATCGAAAGATATATTGTCCGATTTCGATAAAACCCTATAGGAACTATGTTCGTCAGTATCTATGACGCATTGAATATCGAGCTTAATCTTTGAAGCGACTGTATGTAATCCATCATATTCCAATGAAGAATAAGAGGGATCGTATTGACCAAAATCCAAGTATGATTTAGAACTTTGTCCACTTACATTTCCTTTATAATTGACGATGATCACACCTTTATCATAACAATATGCGTGGAAAGTTTTAGAAACAGTCTTCTTCTCATTAGAACAAGTCACATCTATCTCGCCCTCATTATTGACTTTAAGATTGAAATTATCATCATTTTGCACAATCTCTGCCACATCATCCGAGGATGAATTAGATAAAGACCAAATTAAATCATTACCATCAGCTAAAATATTATTAGGATTGCTGACAGGAGTAGCTTCTAACTTATATGTGTTATTGGTCTTAAACCCCTCATTTTGCCTATAATTCCAAGATATATCTGAAATATCTACTGCAACAGCACGAGTCAAAATTGTCACTGTCACAAAAGAGAGAATACCCAAGAGGAATGGAATGATAAGAAGGATGACTAAAGTTTTTCTTTTCATATGTTTCTAACCTCCATCTTTTTAAAATAGGTAGAACTTTTCTTTAAGAAGAAAACCATGACAAGAATAGATAAAATAAAAGTCAAACCTAAATCAAAATACAATATTCCAACTCCTTTCATAATCGTGAAATCAAATCCGATATCAACCAACACCAACAACATCGGATAAACTATTACACTATATGAAAACAAAGTAGAGAATTTCTTCTTCACCGCACCTAAATCATGCATATCCATGATGACACCGCCAAAATTCATTATAACTAATAGCAACAATCCTATAAACAAGAAGAAAAAGAATGACGATAAGGTTATGTTATCGGTCAAATAACAAGCCAGGACAGTTATAAAATATGAAATAGAAGTCAAAGATAAAGGAATTAATACTTTAGTCAGTGTGATCAATTTATCATTGATTGGCAACAACTTCACATTCATCAAATTCTGACCTTCCACAGAAAAAGAAGACGATCCACTTGAATGAATGACTAAAACAAACTCTAAGAGCAATAACATTTGTATCAAAGTCATCATGTCTGGAACGAACATCAATAAGACTCTAAGATTCTTTTGGAGAATTGTATTTATAGAAGATAAGACAGCAAAGGATAAGAAAGGCAGCATTATCAACAAAGCAGTATAAGAAAATGTGTTTCCACTATTTCTAAAGATAAGCATCAATTCTTTCTTAATAAGACCTTTCTTCATATCGCCTATAGACTTGTATTTTCCACCGGTTTTATTCTTATTGTGATCATCTCTTTGATTTATAATCGTATAAAAAGTAACAGACAAGAAATATCCGATTACCAAAAACAAGAGAAGAAGACCTAAAGAGATCAATACACAAGAAAGAATATTTTTAAATTTTATAACGGGAGAAAGAATAGAATAAACAGGAAGAAGGAAAGGGCACATACCATCTATGGCTTTAATGAACATAGAGGAGAATATATCCTTAAAAGAATAGTTATCTAACACTTTGAGAAAGAGGTTTAAACAAACTTGATATAAATAACAAAGACCTACGACTATCAAACTAGCACAAATAAACTGGAGCCATTCTTTATTTTGAAGAAACTTATATATAACTTGTACCAGTACGACTAAAGTAAATATCACACCGATTGAAAATAAGGAAATAATGAATGGATATAAAATACAAAAGACGTAATAATAAGGGATAAATTGCCTAAGAGCTCCATAAGTGACAAGGATAGGAAAAGACATTATAAAAGACTCTATCACTTGATATAAATAGACATAAATCATCTTAGCTATGATTTTACTATCAGTACTTATGCATAAAGGAGCAAGAATCATAGAATCTTTCTTGTCGAACATTACTTTTCTAGCTCTGACTAATCCTTCTATTATTCCTAAAATAAACGTAATAAAAATAGAAAAGACTAAGAAATCAAAACTAGAGTCAGCGGAATAAGCGCTAATCTTTGTATCTAATGAGTAAGTTAAATAAGAAATTAGAGCAATCAAAAGACAAGCTGCTATAGTTTTTAACAATATAGCTATCAAAGTGGATTTATTGCCACTTCTAGCCTTAGCCAATTTAAATTCCTTATTGACTAACTCAATAATCATTTTTTATCTCCTTTATATATGGAGAAGAACAAATTCCTCATATCCGTCTTCAAATAAGGATTACGAGATGTTAAATCAAAGGTAGTTTGAATAACACCGTTATTCAAAAGACACGCCTTTGTAGCCACATCAAAAATGAAATCTATACTATGTGAAACTATTAAAATTCCTTTCTTAGCTCTCTTAAAGTCGTTTATTACATCGACCAAAGTCTTATAGACCATAATATCCAATCCGACTGTAGGCTCATCCAACACCCAAAGATCTGGGTTATGGATGATAGAAGCCATCAATGCCACTTTTTGTTTCATACCATGAGAATACTCACTGATACGTCTCTTCATATCAAATTCAGGCATATCAAATTTGATCAGCAACGCCTGATAATTCCTATGGAATACCTCATCGATCATCTGATAAGATGAACCGATGAATTTCAAATATTCCTCACCTGTCATCATCTCATAGAGGATAGGTTCAGATGGAACATATCCTAAATTCAATTTAAAATTAATTGGATCTTTATCCAAATCCAATCCATCCAATTTAACGATTCCGTCATTCTTTGTTTTCAAACCGACAATACAATCCAAGGTAGTTGATTTACCAATACCATTCTTACCAAAAAGACAATAGCATTCACCTGGATTAACCATGAATGACAATTCATTTACAACAACACGTTTACCATAGGATTTAACCAATTTCTCGACTTGAAGAATCGGTTCTATTTCAACTGGATTTTTTTCATTCTTTTCCTCTTCCATAGATCAATCCTCCTTTCTTAAAATACTCTTTATCCAGAGATTAAATGAGTCATCTTCATTTTTAAAATAAGACATACTGGAATCACAATTCAAGCAATGAGCCTTAGTTCCAAAGTTATAAACATTCCTACTTCCACATACAGGGCAGACTTCGAATATGTTCTTCACTTTAAAGACAAGTCCTAAACTTTTTATTAGATTCATAAGACTAGTTTGATCGTTCTTATAATATGAAGATACAAGAATCTTATTGTAATAATTAGATTTGTTAGAAGCAGTTATAAAAATAGAATTATCAAATATCTTCTCATCATTCTTCTTTTTAGTTCTAATAGGCTTTAATGATTTTCTATCAACTTTTCTAATCATGTGGATTATAGAACTACTCTTCTCACCTTTGTAATCTAAATCAATAATCAACGATAGATCAGCTCCTTCTTTCAATGAGTAAGTCATCTGATCTTTCACAAATACGATAGGATTAAATTCTATAAAGCCATCCTTATTCATTTTGAATATTTGTCCATCTAGATCAACACCACATGTGTCCAACAAGTTCAACAGCCTCAAGACAATAAAGTTGAAATAACTTTTATCCATACAATCAGAAGGATAGTTTTGATTCAAATAATTATCTAAATAAAATTTATAACAGTAAGAATAAAGAGGGTTATGAATCAAGACATTTGTAGGAATTATGTCTTTCTTAATTTTATAAGGAGAAACAAATTTATAAAATTTGCTAGATTTAATAAACTTAATATATTTCTTGGCCTTGCCTAGTTTTTCAGTGAAGTCCGGTCTCTTGTCAGGAATATCATAGAATTCTCTATCGATAGGTCCTTTAAATAAAGGTAATTCATTTAAGAATGAATGAGATGAATAAGTTAAAGAAGGCATTTCATAAGATTCAGCCAGCGAAGAGAAATAATCTTCTTCCATTAAAGAGAAATCATCGATGTCTTCGCTCAGTAAATCTACTAGTAGACAAATAAACTTGTTTTCATACATAATGACAGAATCTATAGATTCACTAGTATGAACAAATTCAGGGATTTTTTCACCATTTTTTTCTTTCCAAAGAGAAATATCTCTCATCGTATCGATAAAACCTTTTTGGTCTAAGCTTGATACTAAATCACTTCTCTTCACCAATCTTTCACTATCAGTTTTAAAGACAGGCTTTCTAACGATGGATAAGATTCTTTCCAAAACCTTTGTTAAAGAATCTATTTTATCTAAGGCATCTTTGAAATTTAATTCTTCATCAGAAGGCAATACATACTGCTTATTCTTTATTAAATCCTTGAGATTCCTAAAATTTGTAGGCTTTGAAAACACGCTCCAAGTCCTGGAGTAGAACGATCTCAGTACACCAACATTTTTCTTAGTTTTCAAGTCCATATAACAAAGATTAAAGCTTTCTCATAAATTTCTTAACTTCACTTCTAGTTAGCATAAAGGAATTGACGCCATAAGTATCGTCGATCAAAGACAACAATGAACTCAATCCTTCCTTGACATAATCTTCAAATCTTCCATCCAATTTAGAAATAACTTTTCTAGAGAACAAGAAATCCAAAGCTTCTTCCTTAGTTCCTCCGAGAGCGACAAATACAGGAACAAAGTTATCGATTTGATTTAAAATACGGTTACCAAATGTGATATCGAATGTATCATTTACGAAGTCAGTGATAGTAGAGAATTTTTTATAATCATCTTCACTCATCCTATTCTCCACGGTAGATTTAGCAGTATCAAACTTTTTGTTTAAATCATCGTAGGAAATCATAATAGGATCAGAATCACCATCGACAACAAAAGGCTCATTTCTTCCATCGAAAGAAATAGTAATAGCACGGTCATAAACCTTATCAGTAATTGTGTAGGTTGAATCATCTTTATTTGCAGTTCCGATAAACCATGTATTTTCTGGAATATGTAATTCACCATTTATCAAATGCTCAGGTGCTTCAAACCCATAAGGCAATTGCATAATATGCAAAATCCACTTATCCTTTGGATATTCCAAAATAGAAAGAAAATCAGCAAAATAATATTCGACACGAGCAATATTGATTTCATCCAAAACCATAATGTTAACATGATTCGATTGATAGGTCATTTTATATAGTCTTTGAATAAAAGGTGTTTCGTTATAACGCTTGGAGAAATCGTTATAGTAACCTAGCAATGAAGTTCTATCACGCCATGAAGCCTGAACCGGAGCAAAGAATGAATCTTCTCCGATAAATGTAGAGAAATAACGAGCTATTGATGATTTTCCTGTTCCTGACAATCCTTCCAAAATAATCAATCTAGAGACAGAAAGACCAGCTAGGAACGAACGAATCGTTCTTATGTCAAAATATAATCCTTCTTGTTTAGCTAAATAATTTCTAAATCTATCTGCCATATCCTTCAAAGAAATGCCGTTTTCAGGAATATTTTGAGCAGAAATTGTATCCAGCGACTCCTTATCTATTGAGCATAATCCAGGAAAAACATATTCTTTGGTTCCAAGAGACACTTCATTTGTAGAACCATTAGCCCCAGCATTGTTAGAAGAAACACAATTTGTATTTATTTTAGGAAGATCAACACCAAGAATATCAGACAATTCTCCTTGTTCTTCTCTCTTCTTTTCGACTTCTTCGTCTCTTTGTTCTTCGAAATCATCATATTCTTCGGTTTTAAAGAATCTATAAGGCTTATCGATGTTTCTAAAGTTGATGAAAATAGCACATATTGAAAATATAAACGCTGCAACAAAGATTCCAATTATCAATGTGAACAATAACACTTCACCTAAAAACTTGAAACTAAGCGTTAGGTTGGTAGCAAAAGTGACTGAATCAGTTCCAATAGGAAGTTGACAAACAAGTGATATTCCAAGCCATAATGCAGCACAAAGCAAACCGGTTACTATATATGTAATCACCCATTTTCTTGTGTGAATTTTATTGTCATAGAATTTTGCCATTCTCATTTCAAATATAAATGCTGCAGCAAAAATAAATGCATATATAGCAAACAAATAAATCATAATCCATGCATTGAATGCTGCATTTATCATGTTGTTCGATCCAAACAATGATTCAGCCATCATATGTATGGGATTCTTTGAACTGAATATTGAATTCTTAGCATCCAAGCATCCAGCAATACAAACAAACAACAAACAATAAAGGAAAACTATTGATATTGCTATCCAATTTTTTCTTGTAATATGAACTTTTTTCATGTTTTATATTCTCCTATCTTTAGACAAACTTACAAACACTAGCGATTTATTTAGAATTATAATCAAACCTAAGAACCATCACTAGAAACCTCAGATTTAGATTTATCTTCACCCATATCAGTCTCATCATCAACTTTCTTTTTTTCGATAAGCTTGTCATTTGCAAATAAATACGATTCACCTTTGAACACAAGTTTTTCATATGATGTCTGTTCGACATCTTCACTGCTGTCATACTCCGCTGAAAATGGTAATGTGTTTAATAAGAAATCAGTTTTTTTAGAAATGGATTTTTGATATTTATCGCTATAGTATTCATACATACCAAAGCAATATAAGACACAGAAAATAGTAATAATTCCAGAATTGCTTTGAAGGAACACTATGAACGCTCCAACTCCTTGAATTCTAAAGTTTGTGTAATAACCTACAATGCGATCATAAGAAAGCGATTCTTTATATTGAGATCCGACATCAGAAGCATTATTAGAGTCACCTTGAGTTATGAATGTTTTGGTGCCATCATTTTCTTTAATTTCGATAACACGGTGAACAATCACAATATTTTCATCGTTTCTATAAGCTACAACATCATAGAGCTTCACTTGATCAACATCTTTGTACTTTTGAATTTGAATAATGTCATACGTGTTGAATTGATTATTCAAATTATTAGTTTTCAAATACGTATTTGCCTCATTTTGTTGACTCATAGATCCAGAACCTATGACCACCATCGCCTTATCTCCAATCATAGTCACACCAGATGTAAATCTGTTAACCAAGGAATAAATGAAGAAAGCAGCAACAACTCCAAGAATCAAATAGGAAATAACCTTTCCGACAATTCTCATTGCTTTTCTTCTCTTGCTTTTTTCAAGTTTGGTTTCTTCAATTACATTGTCTAAGAGATACAAATCATCTTCGCCATTCTCTATGGTATGAATTTGAGATAAAAAATAATGTCTAAATAAAAATGTAAAAACCAATGAAAATGATAGAAGACAAACTATAGTTACAATCAAAGAAATAATTTCTAGTGTTTGCATTAATATATCCCTAAGCGGCAATTTATTTTAACATAATGGAAATATATATAAATAGGTTATTACTTATTCCTTATTAATGTATGGGATTTAAAATACTCATTGATATAATTTTATTAAATAAGAATTAAAATTATGAGGGTGATAATAGATTCTTGAAAATAGTGATATGATTTCAAATATGAATAAATATCAGATAAGCAAAAGCCCTACTTTAGAGAGATTGAATTTAGGAAACTCAATAGAAGGGTTGAAGAATAAAGAAAGTGGACAAAGAATTTGGGAAATTGATTTTTTACGTGGCTTTTTCTTCTTCGGAGTTATTCTCTATCATTTTGCTTGGGACTTTACTTTCTTTCCAACTCTTTTCTCCAACTGGTACGAGATGTCTTCAATTTATGTCGGCCTAAATAGCTTGTCTAGAATTTGTAACGAAATTCTAAGAAAAGACTATATGATATATTTTGTAAATTTCTTTTCTGGTGGGTTCTTATTTATAACTGGTGTATCGTGTTCTTTGTCACATTCCAATTTATTAAGGTCTATAAAAATTTCATTAGTTGCTTTATTAATTACTTTAGTAACATATCTAGGTTCAATTACAACAGGTGATGATATGACAATCATATTCGGCATCCTACATTGTATGGGTCTATCATTATTAATTTATTCCATATTTGAACTGATATGCAAATACATAAAAATCAAGATATCACCTTGGGTTCTATTAATAATTGGACTGGGAATGACTGGATATGGAATGTATATAGAATATGCAACAGTTTATAGAGTCTATTCGACCGCTATGTTAACCCCATCAATTTTTATGAAAGTAGTATTGGGATTTGCCTATACATACAACGATGACTTCGGTCTTTTACCGAATATGGGGAAAATATTAGTCGGTATTGCAATTGGAAAATGGCTATATGATGGTAAGAGAGGCAAAAAATCCGTCTTACCAAAGTTAGATGGAAAATGGAATAAACCTGTTTGCTTAATTGGAAGACATACATTCTTAGTCTATATTATTCATCAACCTATAATTTGGATTGTTGTGATTTCGATTTTATTTGCTCTCGGTTATAGAATAAGTATTTGATAAATAAGATACAATCTAGATACTATCTATATATAATAAATGAAATTTTTCGAACGAAGAGGAAAAAGGTATGGCATTTGAAAACACTGTATGGGGAAGAATCGCACTAATTAGTACGCGTCATCACGGAGTAGCTTTGAGATTTAGAGGAAAAGAGTTTTCCTATGATTATTTGAAAGATCAAGTTGATAAATATGCATCTCGTCTCTATAACCTAGGTATAAGAAAGGATGATGTAGTTTGCATTGCTGCTCCTAATATTCCAAGCTCAATCTTTGCAATGTATGCTGTGAATAGTATTGGTGCAATAAATTTTATAGTTCATCCTTTAATCCCTGCTAAAGCTTTGGAAGAAGATTTAAAAAAGACCAAAGCAAAATTATTACTTGTATTAGACCAACGATACTCAATTTACAAAGGTATTAAACAATGCCCTATTTATACAATAAGTCCAAAGAATGAATTAAGTCCAATCGAAGATTTCTTCTATCCAATAGCCTATGCATCAAAACTAAAAGGAAGCAAAGGCCATGATTTAACCTCAGTTCCTTTCACAAAAGAGCCAATCGAAAGGAACACTGATGAATATAAACCCTCTTTCTATTTACAAAGTGGTGGAACAACAGGAAAAAATAAAATCGTCGTATTAAATGATAGAGCAGTAAACTATCAAGGAGAAAATGTAGCTTGGATCTTAGGTGATCAATATAGGTATTGCAAAGGATCTGGAATGCTTGGGTTCTTGCCTATGTTCCATGGCTTTGGTTTAGCAATGGGTGTTCACGCACCTTTGACCAACTATGCAACCTCAGACTTAATGGCTACATATAATGAGAAAGAAATAGGAAAGCTTATTAAGGCTAGAAAACTTCGATATTTAATAGTAGTTCCTTATTTAGCTAAAAGAATGCTAAAAGGAAAAACATTAAATGATCCTAGCGTCTCAAATCTAACCCATGCGTTCATCGGTGCAGATAAGACTAACCCGACAGTATTTACTGAATTTGATTCCATCATGGAAAAGAACAATTCAAAATGTAGATTATTGGAAGGTTATGGTTTAACTGAAACAGTCACAGTGGTTGTAGTAAATAGAACTTTTGATAGAAAACCCGGCTCCGTCGGTAAGCCATTCCCAGATGTCAAACTTAAAGTGATTGACGAAAATGGTAACACATTAAGCACAAATCAAAGCGGTCAAATTTGTATTTCAGCCCCTTGCTTAGCATTAGGTTATTTAAACGACAAAGAAGCAACTGATAAAACCTTTGTAACTGATGAAAATGGAATTAGATGGGTTTTAACAGGCGACGAAGGTTATATCGATGAGGATGGATTCTTATTCATCAAAGGAAGAATTAAAGATATGTTCAAAATCGCTGGATTCAATATATTCCCAGCCGATATAGAAGACATGACCAATAAGATTGAAGGTGTTGAAAATTGTGCTGCTGTATATATAGATAACCCCAATCATCCATATGTACACTTGTTCATAAAGTCAGATTCTAAAAATATTGACACCAGTGAATTAGTAAAAAGAGTAAGAAGAATTTTGTCTGATGAATTGATCAAATACGCAGTTCCTGAAAAGATAACAGTCATCGACAATTTGCCTCTTACAAATGTAGGAAAAATCGATAAGAAGAAATTAATTGAACTAGACTAAAAAACACCATCGGTTAAACCCTTTGGTGTTTTTTTCATTCATCGATCAATTGTTATTTTATTTCTATGGTCACGTTGAGACACTCATCAAATACATCCATTATTCCATGATTGTCTATAGACTTGTCCTTTATAAAATCATCCAAGAAATCAAATCTTTTATATTCTTTTCCGTCCATCATCAATACGATATCGTCTTGATCGACGTCAGAATATAAGAATTTAATACTGTACAAATGATTTTTATAATTGAATGTAATCTGATGGCCAAAAGAAATAAAGATTGGTAAGAATTCTTTAATTTCTTTCCCATCTTTATAGGCTAAAGTCTTAGCTAAAAAATTAGGATTGACTTCAAACTTATCATCATTTCTTGGTGAAAACCATTCAAAATGAGGATAGACACTCTTCCAATAAGATAGACCAAATCTGAGCATTATCGTCTGAGTCATGTGACTAGCACCGAACAACCATGAAGCTGCATAATTATATCCGTCATTATTTGCGGCTGAGCTCTTCTCAAATTCCTTAAAGAAATAAGTTCTATATCCATCCATGAAATGATAAAACCATGGATTCATTATCTCTTTTCCATGATCATCCAAAATAGGTTTAAAAGTAGTTACAAGCTCATCAAGATATCTATCAGGTTTATATAACATTGAAAACATCTTAAAAGTCCAGTAAAGAAGATAATAAGCTGTAGAAGATTCTTTATCCAAACATCTGTTGATATAGTCAGACTTATCGATTATTAAATCATTAAGCTCCGGATAAGAGATCGATTCATCTTTTATAAATTTAACAACAGTCGAATAGCCAAACTCCGATTCGACTATATCTTTCCCAGTCGACAAAAACAAATCATGAATTAGCTTATCATTAGCTGCTTTAGATCCATCAGGAGAAGCAACCTTCATATCTTTTAAAACATTGCTAAATTTGGAATCATTTTTTGATTCCAATATATCTAATATAACTTGATATATGTTTCTATAATCCATAGCTATTATTTAGAAGAAGATTCTTGTTTTCTCTTCTCCTCTTCTAAGCGCCCTTGCTCTTTGAATTTTTCGACCAATTGATTTCTTTCCTCACGCATTTCTTGAATCTTAGCTTTTTGCTCTTTAGTTATTTTAGGTTTAGAATTTTTAGGTTGAAGAGGATGCGTCTTTCTCCACTCTTTAATACGAGGCTTTTCTTCCTTCTTTTGTGCTTTGCGCTCCTTCAAATAAGCCTTGTACCAAGCCTTGGATTCTTTCTTATAAATCTTGACATTCTCAGGTCTATTCCAATATTCCTCTAATTTAGGTTGCTCTTCTCTTTGACGAGAAACTTCTTCATCGACTCTCGACTGAACTAATTGAGCTATTTGAAGAGGTTTCAAGTCTTTATACTCGTCATAAAAAATAGGCTTCAAATACGATATCTGAATAGGATATACTTTTTTATCCTTAGATTTGAAATCTAACAAGGTATAAGTTCCAAAAAGGGCGATTGGAACAATCGGAGCTTTGGATGTTTGGGCGACTCTAAAAGCACCTGAGTGAAATTCACTCAATGTATGATGAACAACATCTGGAGTCCTAGTCCCTTCAGGCCAAATGAAATAAGACATGTCTGGATTAGCAACTAATTTTTTCCCAATACTATTTATCGTTCTCAATTCTGAAAGAGGAAAACCTCTATTGATGTAATCACCACTGACAGATCTCAATACACCATCTATGACTGGCATTCTAGAAACATCGAGTTTAGCTAAAAGTCCTGCTGGTTTCTTATTTACCATCAACATAGAAACACAATCCCAATCTGATTGATGATTTGGGCAGAACAATACTCTTCCTTCATGTAAATTCTCTTCACCCTTGATAATGTATTTAATTCTAAATGGTTTATAAAGTGAAAGGGCAGCTTCCCTACATAAATTGTATCTGACGTCCAAAGGTGCCTTCTCCGGATGGTTTGCATAAGCATAAATCTTAGGGCTTTTTGTTGCTACTCTAAATATAAACGGCCAAACAAGTCTCATTACACTAGGCATATTTCAATCCTCCTCTTGTTCAATCTTTTTGCTGATAACAAATATTAAATGATATAGCAGGAACTATAAGAAGCTGTGAATAAAAATCACATCCTGAAGGAATTTTACCTTTCCCATTGAAGATTATCTTTACATATTTACTGAAATTATATGAGAAAGTTTCCTTGGATGGGTTGATGATGATGTGATAAGCCTCACCATCATCAAAATTATAAGTAACCTTCAAAGCACCATGTCCGATATTTTCAAAGCATATATGCTTGACGATATCTTCACGTTCTAAGAAGCTAATAGGAAGTTGCTTTTTCAATTCCAGGGCTTCTCTTAAGAACTTAATCATGTCACGATTTTGACTTGCTAAATCATAGTTGAAGCCGTTCAATTCATCTCCTGCATTATATGTATTGCCATATCCTCTTTTAGTTCCACCAAATTCTTGTCCCATATGGAAGAATGGAATTCCTTGAGCGAATACAGTACATGCGTTTATCAAATTAATGCGTTTCTTTTTCTCATCTGGCAATTCATTTTTGCAGACATATTCAATCTTGTCGAACAAAGTTTCATTGTCGTGACATTCGACAAAGTTAATAGATTGAGAAGTCTTTACAAACATCGGTCTTCTACCCATATCCATAACACTTCCAGCAAACGCGTATTTAAAATCCTCAATCTTTCCTAAATCTCCATCCAAATATCCACAAGAGCCAATGGAATCACCCATTCCTCCTTTTGAAGCTTCTCTAAAGAATCCGTTGAAGAATCCAATGTCAGGTAATAATAATCCGTTACCGTCACAAGTCTTTTCTTGATAAGGCAATGCTGTAGGCATATCCCATCCTTCTCCATAAAAAACTAAATCAGGATAGTCTTTCTTCAAACTCTCATAAGCTTCTTTCACCGTTGTCGAGTCGATGATTCCCATCAAATCGAATCTGAAGCCATCAGCCCCGAAAAATTCAATTGCATGACGTAAAGAATCTTTGATAAGTCTTCTACACATATAATGTCTAGATTCCAAATCATTTCCACAGAAGCTTCCATTAGATAAAGAACCATCTTTATTCTTTCTAAAATAATATCCAGGAGCAAGAATATCTAAAGAGTTTGTATTTTTGTTGAATACGTGGTTATAGACTACATCAAATACAGCTCTCAATCCATTCTTATGGAATCCAGCAATCATATCTCTCAATTCGAACAGTCTCTTATAAGGATCATTAGGTTCTGTTGAATACGATCCTTCAGGAGTGAAGTAATTAACTGGATCATAACCCCAGTTATAAGTCTTGAAAGGATCATCGTCGTCGATAGTTTGGAAATCCAAAACAGGTAACAATTGAATATGAGTTACACCCAATGATTTCAAATAATCCAATCCAATTGGGAATCCGTCTTCAGTCTTTAAACCTTCTTTAGTCAAAGCTAGATAAGTTCCTTTATTTTGGATATCAGTCAATGAAGTCATATCTCTGACATCTACTTCATAAACTGACATCTTAGTCAAATCCAAAGGACTAAGATTTTCTTTATTCAAAGGACGGGATAATACTTTTTCTGGATTGATGACAAAAGAATAACGGGAATTGGATGACAACCCAAAGGAATAAGGGTCAGTAGAAGTAAAGAACTTACCTCCATTGCAACCTGCATATAAATAACTAGCACCATCCAAGTCACCTTTGATGGTGACTTTATAAACACCACATTCCATTCTTTCCATCGGAACAGATAAGACTGAATCTTGACCTACGGGTTTATAATGAACGAACATGGTAGTAGCAAAAGGAGCAAAAACATAGAAGGATGTCTCTTCTTTTGAATATACAGCACCTAAAGGACCATCATATCTGTATTTCTTATCAAAGTCATCATAATCACCCAATACTGAAATATCTAATTTAATGACATTGTTCAATATATCAAGAATACTATAATCGCTATCGACATTGAAATCATAATGAACAGGAAGCATATACATATAGTGATCGCCTTGATCAGCTACAGAGATAGGCTTCAAAGTCAAAACAGGCTTATAGCGATCATAGAGTCTAAGATAAGGATCCTTACCATTAGGCCATAATCCTTTTTTTACCCAAAGTTGAATAGCATCTTTTGATATAAGTTTTGCATAGAAATCCATAATAAATATCTCCCTTATAAAATCAATCATCGAGTAGAACTATCGCACTAGCAATAAAATCATGAGTCAATGAAACTTGTCCTACTTCAACCCCATCGACATATAGATGTGGTCTTCCAGTCGTATCATCCAATATCTCAATTCTGCTATATTTTATATCTTTTTTCCCACTAGCTTTAACAAAAGCTTCTTTTGCAGCAAATCTCGAAGCTAAATAATCATCTTTTCTATCTTGACTGACAAACTTCTGATAAACTTCGTACTCTTTTTTTGACAAATAAGTTTTTGGAAAGGCAGGATTCAAGTCCTTCATTCTTGAAATGAGAACATTGTCAATTCCAACTTTCATCATCACTTCTTGCCTTTCAACAAGACATATGCTCTAGGAAAGCTGCATACTTCCTTTACAAAATTACAGGCATCATTCTTTTTGAAGGCTAAAGCTCTGTTGACCAAAGCAGGCCATGCGAAATGATTCAAATATCCATCGATTAAATTAGTCAAATAGTCCTCGCTATCACCGACATCTTCGATACTTGACCCTAAGTAAGAAAGCTGCATGGATCTAAATGGTGAAGTCATCGATTTATAAGCCTTAGGCAAATCCAAGAAATGTTTCTCCAAAGCATTCTTAAGCTTATCAGGTGAATTAGTTTCGAAGAATGCAGTCATATATGTATCTTCTCCAGCTTCTTCTAAATAATGACCATTGTTAAAAATAATCAATCCATCATCTCTCATCTTTGCTATCGATTCATGGACTGAGGAGAAAACCATATCTCCAGCCATTTCATAGAAAGCGAATAGATCATCCCCAAATTTTTCATATAGTTCTTGTCTACGAGGAAATTTGATTCCCACACCCAAATAAGTCTGACCATCTGGAGAATTGATTTCAGTATATGGCTCAGCAACCTTGTCATATTTCTCATCGTTTTGATATTTCTTAACAGGTAATTTATTAAATGATGGTAATCCAGCCTTATTCAACAATTTAACAACTTCTTGAGGATCGAAATCACCGACAGCAAAGAAAGTTAAATTCTCGACAGAATAGTATTGTTCATAAAACTTCTTTACAGAAGACAAATGAATGGATTGAAGAGATTTCTCTGTTCCAATGATTTCTTCTTTCAAAGGAGAAGAGAAATAAAGTGATTTGACCATTTGTCTATCGAAAACATAACTAGGGTCATCACGTCCGGATGCTAATTCACCTAAAATAATAGGCTTCTCTGCTTCAAGTTTTTCATTTGTTTGATAAAAATACTTGAACATAGAAAACAAAGTGTTCAATGGTTCTTCATAGCCTTGAGATGTAGCAAAATAGAAGAATGTACAAGATTGAGTCGTATAGGCGTTAGCGAAAGCACCTTGAGTCGAGAACTTCTTCAAAGTATCTCCCTGTGCGGTTTCAAACAATCTATGTTCCAAAAGATGTGCGATGCCAGCAGGAATCTTTGTTCCTCCTATTTCTACCTCATCCATGAGACCGCCTTTAGGAATCAATATTCCAAAATATTTAATATTGCTAGCTTTTGAAGGAGCTAAAACATAAGACAATCCATCCTTTGTTTTTCCTTCATATAAAGAAAACTTAAGTCTTCTAAAATAATACTTATCCATTTCAGTTCTCCTTAGAAGGATTGATAGTGAAGCTTCCAACCTTCTTCAATGACTTTATAGCATCTTTGACATCATCCAATGTAATACTGTCATATAATTTCATCAATTCATCTGCAGTCGAGGGAGACTGATTCAAAACTGATTTATTCAAAGCTAAAGCATAAGTAGTAGGTTCTCCAAACATATCATCGATACTCGTCTTTATAGCTTTCTTTATATCATCAAGTCGCTCTTGAGTTATAGATTCAGCACAAGTGGATAAAAGCTGATCGGTAGTCTTAATAAATTCATTGACATTCTTTGCATCGATCACAGAAGATACGATCATCGCCTTATCGCCTTTAGGGAACGATACGTCTACACCATATGTCAGGCCTTTTTCTTCTCTTAATCCTTGGAACAAAGGAGAATTATCATCAGAGAGAACTTTAGATAATATATTCTTTAGTGCATGTCCTTTGTTGCCTTGCTCAGCCTCTATTTGATAACCGATAGCGATGCAAGAAGAAGTGATTCCATCTTTAATCAATGACAAATCGCTCACCTTGTCTTCAACAGATATATCGAATTTCCATTCAGGAGCTTTTTCACCGATATTAAATAATTTTCCAAACTCTCTTCCCTTTTTCTGAAATCCGACACTTCCTATATATGCGTCAGCTTTTCTAACAGCCTCCAAAGCCTTCTCCAAATCATCAAAAGTCAAAGACATAATTCTCGTATTGTCACCACAAGGTGGATATCCGAAAGTAGCTTTTGGAAAGAAATTCTTCCTCAATCCTTCTAGAGCCATAAAGAAAGGATTAGCTGTCGTATCTCCATTATCTCTAATCATTCTTCCTTTGACCAACATCAGTTTTGCCTCATCATGAGCAAAACCTTTATAAATCAAATCCTTGTATGTTTTAAATACTTTACTTTCCAAAGAAGAAAAAGAAGATTCTATAAACTTGTCCAAAGGACATTCCAACAAAATATTGAACAAATATTTATTTCCATATCTGACAGCACCAAAACTAACTGTCGAAGAATATAAGTTCATCAATCTAAGCTTATATCCTCTCTCATCTTTATATGCGTTAGATGAAACCTTTAGCATTACCGATAAAGCTAACAGAGCTTCATAAGATGTTTTATCTTTGTCGATGATCAATGAAATACATGCTGAATTTTTTCTAAATTCACCACTAGGTCTCAATATTAAACCTGAATACTTATTCATAAGTATCTATTACTCCTTTCAAAAAAAGCCATACTTGATTATTTTAAATCAGTATGGCCTTGTTTTTTTATGTTATACCTCGGTAGTGTCAATCATCTTCCAAATCACTAGTGAGAACATGCTTCCCATTACCTAATCTCTTCGTTATGCCTTCTATATCCATGGCATCCAAATAATCACTAGCTTTACTATAAGGAATATTCATTTCTCTAGATAAATAAGATGCTGTAGCTCTATGAGTTGATGTTACTGTTTCCTTTGCTTTAGAGTACATGGGATCCGACTTCACTCTATCATAGATGGATTTTTTCCCATCTTCCCCAGAAAGATCTTCGTATACTGGTTCAGCATCTAAAGAAAGAAATTCAGAATTGTAAACAGGCTGAGCTCTTTGTTTTAAATAATTGACAACTGCAGACATCTCCTCATCAGATATGAATCCAGATTGACATCTGAGCATTCCTTTGTTATTAGGAATCTTAGCCAATAAATCACCTTTTCCAACAAGTTGCTCAGCTCCATTTTCATCTAAGATAACACGGCTATCCTGTCCAGAAGATACCATCAAACAGACTCTTGCAACAATGTTAGCTTTTATATCACCTGAAATAACTGAGACTGAAGGTCTTTGGGTAGCGATGATCAAGTGAATACCGCAGGCTCTTGCTTTAGCTCCCAATCTTCCCACATCCTTTGCAACAGCTCCATTACTGGTAGTCATAAGATCAGCAAACTCATCAATTACGACCACAATATAAGGTAATTTTTCAGCCTTTGGATTCTTTTTACAATAAGCTTGATAGCCCTCATATTTCTGTGCACCAGCTTTTAAGAATAAGCTGAATCTTCTATCCATCTCATCAGTCAATTTGCTCAATGCCACCACAGCTTTCTCCGGTTCTGTGATTACAGGGCAGTATAGATGCGGCATATCAGCATATCTAGAAAATTCGACCTTTTTAGGATCGATCAAGACAAATTTAACCTCATTAGGATACGTCCTCATCAAAATCGACATGATGATGCACTGAATAAACACAGACTTACCGCTACCCGTAGTTCCTGCTACCAATAAGTGAGGCAATTCATTCAATTGAGTAGTAAGAATTCTACCGAAAGCATCCTTTCCTAATGGCATGAGCAACTTCTTCTCACATTTAGGATCGATAGACATCAAATAATCATATAGCTCCTTGAATGGAACAGTCATAGATACTGGATTTGCTACTTCTATTCCAGAGAAACTCTTTCCGCTTATCAACGGCAAGAATCTAACCGAGCTATTTCCTTCCAATGTAACCGACAAGTTAGTCATTACGTTCTCAATCGAACTCATTCTAACACCAGGCTCAAGATTGATATGAAAACAAGAGAAAGCAGCTCCGATATCAAAACCTGTACATGAAGCTTTGATTCCATATTGTTTAAAGAAGTTGCTAATTGTATATCCTCTTTCTACATCCTTTAATTTTATTTCTTCTAATATTTTAGAATTATCAAAATCCATCAAGTATTGATCATCTGGCAAGACATACTTTTTATTAGTCGTTATTACTATAGGTTGCTCTACTTCGGGTTGTTCCTTAATAGGCTCAACTGGTTTTTGATCCTCGTTATTTTCATCAGGCTTTGTATCTTCAGTTTCTATCTTTGGAAGCTCGAAAGTTGTATTCTGACTGAAGTCAGTTCTTCTATTCTTTGCAGCCAAATCAGCCCTTTGCTGATCTTCAGCTATTTGTTCATCAGTTTGAGTTAAAGAAAAGCCTTCATTTCTATAAACAACATTTCTTGCTGATTCGACTTTTTGAGCATTATCATTTGTATTATTAAAACTATCATTCGAAGTTTCACCACTTAAGCTATCATCATTTTGAATGGGATTATTTATTTTAATATCGGTGTCATCATCGACAATAACATTTGAAGAATGATCAAATTGATTAAAATCTATTGGATCATCTTTAGGTAAATCCAACTCTTCTTTTTCATCTTCTTTAGTAATTTCTTCTGTCTTGTTTAAAACTACATCTTCAGTTTCATAATTCTTAGAATTTAGCGACGTCTCAGCATTAGTAGAATCATTGTTCTTTTGCGAATTATCTATGGAAGATATATTAGTCATCTTAATATTGTCTACTTTAGAGGAGAATGGATTGCTTGAAAAGAAATCATCATCTTCAGAATCATTATCTTGAACAACATTTTGCAAATCGATTTTAGTATCTTTATTAAAATCAGTTCTTTGTTCCTGATTCTCATCATTATTCACTAAATCTTTACCAAATCCATTGTCAAAAATAGAGACTTCCGATTCAAAAGAATCATCATCATAATCGTTGAAAAAAGAACTAGAATCCTTATTATTGATTTCATCCTTATGTTCACTAATAGGTACTTGTTCGACTACATTATCCACTTTTTTATCAACAACATCATTCTTTTCTACTGCTATGGTTTTATTCAATACTTCACCGGAGTTTTCTTTACTGATATTGTTTACAGGAATATCATCATTGCTTTTATAGAATTTATTATCTACAACAGCATCGTTTCTATTTGTACTATCTATTATGGTCGTCTGCTGTGATTTTATTTCAATATCACTGTTCTTATTTTTATCTTCAATCAAATCCGAACTTCTTTCAACTACTGGAATTTGAATATTATTTCTAGCATGCTCTTTTCTAATTCTAGCGATTGTATGTGATAAAGTAATAGCTGGGTAACGGAGCAAAACTAAAATTGACAATCCTAATAAAACTCCAAATAAAATTCTAGTACCTAATAACCCCATCCCAATAGAGTTTCCAAGAGAGACAAACAGCGTAGGAATAAAGCCACCACCAACCATTGAAATCCTAGAAGGTATTTCAACATAGAAACCCGAAGGAGAATTGTTAGCCATCAAGTTGGCATATGTCGAAGTAAAGTCACCAACTTTCATATTGCTGAGGTTATCCATACATGATAGTAAGACTGACAATGAGAAGAAAGCGACTATCACCATGCTTATGTCGAGCCAATGAATCTTGTGTTTATCCCCATTGATAGGAGCAATCAAAAAATAAATTCCAAGACCTACCAATCCCAGACCTAACACAAAGAACATAATTCCAAAGATATAAACTGATACCCACTTTAAGAATCTAGAAAAGACATCACCATTAGTAAAGCAGAGGATTCCTAATAAAATCATCAAAATGCCAAGGAAAATCCTTGGCAATCTGTTCAGAATATCCCTCCGCTGCTTGTTATCCAAGCTTTGTTTCTTTTTCATAAGCATTACCCTCGCAACGGAATCCTATTAATTATAAATATATAGCCCTTCTTTTTAAAGATAATAAGCCGTTTTAGTAGCATTAAAACCTATATAGTATCAAATAAAAAACAGGCTTTTTCTAATTATATATGAAGAACAATTATGCATTTAGTAAAAGAAAATAAATTTATTAATAACAATTTATTTCTTTTTGACTTAAAGAATCAAAAAACCTCAGCCGAAGCTGAGGTAATTTGATTCTGTTTGTTTCCAAACAATCCGAATGGATTAACGCTTGGAGAATTGGGGAGCCTTACGAGCCTTGTGAAGACCGTATTTCTTACGCTCGACAACTCTGGAGTCGACTGTGATAAGTCCGTTAGCCTTCAAGACCTTACGGAAATCAGCATTGACAAGAGTCAAAGCACGAGAGATTCCCAAACGAGCTGCATTCTCTTGAGCGGAATATCCACCACCATTGACAGTGATGTTGATATCGAATCTTCCAGTCATACCGGTAAGATCCAAAGGTCTCTTAAGATCGATGAGAAGATACTTGTTAGGGAAGTATTTCTCAGGATCCTCACCATTGATGGTGATCTTTCCAGAACCAGTCTTAACGAAAGTACGAGCGACTGCAGATTTTCTGCGGCCAGTTGCGTAGTAGACAGGAGCTTGATCCTTATTGGTGATTACTTTCATGGTAGCCATAATTACTTGTCCTCCTCACGATAGATGTCGCAAAGTTCAACCTTGACAGGTTGTTGAGCCTGTTGTTCATAGTTCTCATCCTTGTAGACGTAGAGCTTCTTGAACTGAGCTTTGCCCAAAGAAGTGTGAGGAATCATACCTCTAACGGCACGCATAAGCATCTCTTCAGGATATTGTTCGATCATGACCTTAGCTGAACGAGTACGGAGTCCGCCGTAGCTGGATCTCTTGTTATCGTAATAGTTCTTTGTCTTGAGCTTGTTACCAGAGAGATAAACCTTAGAAGCGTTGATGACGATGACATAGTCACCACAATCAACAGAAGGAGTGTAATCAACCTTCTCCTTACCCATCAAAACGACAGCGATTTCGCTGGCGAGACGTCCGAGGGGCTTCCCTGCGGCGTCTACCAAGAACCACTTTTTGGAGCCGTTTGCAACCTGCTCCTTTGTAAGTTGTGTAGTCTGCCTTTGCATTTTGCTTTCAATCCTTTTTGTAAATATATTTGTTTGGGCCTTGTCTTTGCTTCAATTTACCGGGTTGAAAAGCCGGACAATAGCCAAAAAATAATTATAATCCAATTAAAAGAATAGTCAATGTTTTTATTTAGTTTTAGTAAAGTTTATTGCTGTTCAGCAATTGAAATCTCATCAATCAATATCATTTCCTTTTCTAATATTGCAGTCGTGACATAAAGTTTGAAGATTGCCGGGTTCAGTCTTACCTCCTTTTGAGATAGGCTTGATATGATCTATTTCTAATGACTCTTTTTCTGTAGATCCACAATTTACGCAAGTATAACCATCTCTTTCAAATATTTCTTGTCTTAATTCATTAGAAACTTTCGCTCTCTCTACTCTTTCAATAGATTTCCACACTTCACTACTATAAAATCGTCTCCCATCCTTTACTTTAGAAGAGTCAATACTTTTTAAAACATCTATGATTTCATTTAAATCAAATAATTCTTTTTTCTCATCAACAACTCGATGTATTCGCCCTCTCGTCAAATAAAGATGAACTTCAGCATAAAAATCAGTATTTACCTTCTCGATCAAATCATTAAAAACTATAGATTCAATATTTCTCAATTTTTCTTCATTCAAGTCTTCGATAGAAACGTCAAAATTTCCTAATTTATCCTTTGTTAAATCAACTTTGCTTTTATAATCAATTTCCTTGCTAATGTTATTATTCCTGCTTTTTATAATCCTTCTAACACTCAAAGTATCCAAATGAAATTGATATATCAAATAATCCTTACAGCTAACATTTTCAAAGTTCACAGTCGAATCATAGCAATATTTATATATTAAAGGATAAATAATACTAAATTTATATTTACTATTCAATTCTTTTATCGCTCTTATAGCTAAGCTGTGCTCATTGACAAAATCGACATACTTCCTATTTCGTCTTTTACCAATAATCTTACGTTTTTTATCCTTGTCAGTAGCTTTAATTTTTCTAACAAATAAAATACATGTTAAGGATAATAAAGCAACAACAAACAAAGAAATAAACACAATTGAGATAACCGGCATTTAAAGCTTAATGATCCTTTCTTTAAAAATATATTACACTTCTTTATTTATTAAAGAGAATAAAATAATTCATTCGATCAAAAATAATCTGAGTATTGCAAATTTATGAACAATCATATCTCCAATACAAACCTAGTCAACTTCCTTCATTGTTTTAAGCTTTATTTTATCAATCCTATTGTTGAAAACCCTTTCTAAAAGTGATAAAGTAAAAAATGTTTATTATTGAAATTGGGTAAAGAATTCGTAAAGAAACTGTAAATCCCAAATGAAGAGATTAGACTAGATGATCAGATTTTTCACACAATTTAAGGGGGAATATAATAGTATGAAAAAGTCAGTCTTAATTCTTATGGCCGGTTTGTCTTTGCTTTCATTAGCTTCATGTTCTAAGAAAGATGATGGTGATGCAAATGCTCTTAAGATTGCTTTGGTTACCGATTCTGGAACTCTCAACGATCACAACTTCAATGAGACTTCATGGAATGCTGTAAATGATTGGGCTATCGAAAATGGTGGTGGAAAGAAAACCAGCGACAACGTTGTTACTGGTGGAACAATAGAGACTAAGTATTACCAACCTTCTGCTGTCAATGGCGACTTCACTACTGCTCAAAGAGTCTCTGCTATCGATTCCGCAGTCGAATGGGGTGCTAAATTTGTCGTACTTCCTGGATATTTGTTCCAACCTGTTGTAAAGAAGGTTCAAGCCAAATATCCTAATGTCTCTTTCTTGGCTTTGGATTGTGTTGCTCAAGATAGTGATGATAACTACACCGAGTACACCTTAAACGACAATGTCGCTATGACTCAATATCATGAGGAACAAGCTGGTTGGTTTGCTGGTTATGGTGCCGTCAAGGATGGATTGAAAAAGCTCGGATTTATCGGTGGTATGGCCGTCCCTGCTGTCAAACGTTACGGATTTGGATATATTCAAGGTGCTGAAGCTGCCGCTAAGGAATTGGGTCTTAATGACGAGGCAGTCAGCATGGAATACTACTATGCTGGACAATTCGCTGCAACTCAGGAAGCAACTGATTTTGCCAGCAAATGGTATGCAAGCGGAACTGAAACAATCTTTGCTTGCGGTGGTGCTGTTTATAACTCAGTTACAACAGCCTTGAGCACCTCCGGAAAGGATGCTTCATGGATTGGTGTTGATACTAACCAGCACGCTGATACTTCCATCCATCCTAATAAGATGAATGAGAAGGTCTTGACTTCTGCTACCAAAGGTCTCGCCGCTTCAATCAAGAGTGCTCTCACCGAGTGGAATACTCACGACCACAAGTTTGATGCAAAATATGCTGGAAAGACTTTGAACCTCGGAATTAAAGACGATGCCGTCGGTCTTGCAACTCCTGAGAACTCTGGAGACAGCGGATGCTGGAACTTCAAAAAATGGACTGTTGCAGACTATAACGCCGCAGTCACCAAGATGAAGAACGGAGAAATCACTGTTTCTTCTGACGTTGAAAATCTTCCCACAACCACAAAGGTCAAAGTGACAACTCACAACAAGTAAGCTTCGACTTAAAGGAGAGGTAAGGGGCTTCCTTACCTCTTTTTTTAAAATAAGGAGAATAAAAATAGATGGAAGAAGAGAATATAGAAAATGTACTAGAATTACGACATATAACTAAGATTTTTCCAGGAATCAAGGCTAACGATGATATTTCTCTCACCCTCAGAAAAGGTGAAGTTCATGCTTTGCTAGGTGAAAACGGAGCTGGAAAATCTACTTTAATGTCTATGGTTTCCGGTCTTTATCAACCAGACGAAGGTGAGATACTTTTGAATGGTAAAAAAGTCAATATCAAAGATCCTCACCAAGCTTCCGACTTAGGAATAGGAATGGTTCACCAACATTTTATGTTGGTCGGAGTGTTCACTGCTTTGGAAAATATAATCTTAGGTGTTGAACCTACAAATAAACTAGGATTTATTCAGCCTAAAGAAGCTAGACAAAAACTTGTAGATTTGTGCAACAAATTCAACTTTAATATCAACCTCGATGAAAAAGTTGACGATATGAGTGTTGGCGAACAACAAAAAGTTGAAATCTTAAAAATGTTGTTCAAAGATTCAAACATTCTGATTTTCGATGAGCCTACTGCTGTTTTGACTCCTCAAGAAATCGATGACTTAATGGTTTCCATTAGAAACTTAGCAAAGGAAGGAAAGTCAATACTATTCATCTCCCATAAGCTCGATGAAATCATGAAGGTCACTGACAGAGTTACCATCTTAAGAAAAGGAAAATGCATTGGAACACTCAACACTAAAGAGACAAACGCTAAGGAACTCTCTAGAATGATGGTCGGACGTGATGTCGAATTAGTGACCTCAAAAGATGAATGCCATCCAGGTGCAGATGTCCTAACCATAAACAATTTGACTGTATTCAACCAAGAAAAAGAGAAAGAAACAGTAAAGCATGTCTCTTTCAATGTCAGAAGAGGTGAAATTGTATGTCTCGCAGGTATCGAAGGTAACGGTCAAACCGATTTAATTTACGCAATAACAGGTTTGTGCAGAGCTAAAGAAGGTGAAATCGTCCTTCATAATGTCAAGAATCAAAAATACAGCGAAAAGAAAAAACTAGAAATAGAAAAGAAACATAAAGAATACACCGTCCCTGAATATGTCGATGTACATTTGGAAAAACTTACTATTAGAAAACGTTCATTAGCCGGTCTTTCACATATCCCTGAGGATCGTCAGAAATATGGATTGGCTTTGGACTTCTCTTTGGCTGATAACATCGTTCTAAGAAAATACTTTGAAAGACCATATGAAATATTTGGCTTAAGAAATAAGAAAAAAATAAACGAATACGCTAATGAAATGATTAAAAAATATGATATTCGTTCAAGCTTAGGTCCACAATCTACAGTTAGGTCGATGTCTGGTGGAAACCAACAAAAAGCAATCATTGCAAGAGAGATGGATACAAATTGCCCCCTATTGATAGCTGTCTCTCCTACAAGAGGTTTGGATGTTGGAGCAATTGAAAATATTCATAAACAGTTAATTCAAAACAGAGACGAAGGAAAAGCCGTTCTTCTAGTATCGCTAGAACTCGATGAAGTAATGAATTTGTCAGATAGAATTCTAGTCATGCACGATGGTGAAATAGTTGCTGAATTGAATCCTAAGGAGACCACTGTACAAGAGATTGGTCTCTATATGTTAGGAACAAAGAAGCAAGAAAGGAGTGAATAACATGAAAGAAATATGGAATAAGATAACATCTGCTTTATCTAAGTTCTTCAAAGATGTTTATTCTAAAGTATTGACTCCTATCGGGCATTTCTTCCAGTTTATTTGGAACTGGTGCTACACAGTTGTATTCACTCCTATCGGGCATTTCTTCCAATTTATTTGGAACTGGTGTTACACAGTTGTATTCACCCCCATCGGGCATTTCTTCAATAAAGGTTGGAACTGGTTTACCAACACAAAAACTGGTGCAGCAGTAAGAAAATTCTTCTCTTGGTCATACTCGCATGAAGCTGTTAGAGCTACAACCTCAAGTATCATTTGTATTCTAATAGGTCTTTTCATCGGTTTCATAGTAATGATGATTCGTGATCCTTCAAGTTGCTTTGAAGGCTTAGGAGTAATATTTGTATCCGGTGCAAAAAATCCAAGCAATTTTGCAAATGTCTTAGTAGAAATGACACCGATGATTTTGGCTGGTATCTCGATATCGTTTGCTTTTAAATTAGGCTTGTTCAATATTGGAGTAACAGGTCAATTGACAATGGGTGCTTTCCTTTCAATTTTGACTGGATTAGCTGGTGCAGATTGGTACTGGTGTTTATTGGTTGGAATGTTGGGAGGAGCTGCAGTTGGATCTATAAGTGGATTCTTAAAAGCAAAGTTCAACGTCAACGAAGTCTTATCTGGAATCATGCTCAACTGGATCGTCTACTATTTAACCGGTCTAATTGGATCAAATCTTCCTGAGACATGGATCGATAAGAACAATAACACAAAACTTACAATCATGCCTAAGACTGGAAGACTACCTTCATTGGCAGGCCCAGGAATATTCGAAGATGTCACTTGGGGATTAATCATTGCAGCTGTCATCGCTATTATCATTTGGTTCATTCTTAGATATACAAGATTTGGATTCGAGCTCAAGCTTTGCGGCTCCAACAAATATGTAGCAAAATATGCTGGTATAAACCAAAATGGTAAGATTGTTCTTTCATTACTCATCAGCGGTGCAATAGCAGGAATTTGTGGATACATGGTATATGGTGCTGCCACACCTACACAATTCACTTACGGTGCCTTGGATGGAGTCATGATTAGCGATGGATTCAATGGAATTTCAATTGCGTTGATAGGTCAGACCAATCCTATTGGATGTATCTTCAGTTCGTTCTTCTTGTCCTATATCAACCAAGCTCAAACAAGAATCGTCAACGTCTCAGCTTCATATAGTAAATACTATATGGAATTGGTCAAAGCAGTCATCGTCTACGGTGCAAGCTTAAGCTCATTCATCGGTTACTTGTTGAAGAGAAGAAATGAGCGTAAGAAAGATGATGTAGATCTAAAGTTTAGAAGTCTTTTCAAGAAAAAAGACGGTGAAGTCAATGCTGAAGGAAGGAGTAAATAGATATGAATTTCTTAGTTGATATAGCTCCACTTACTTATGGTTCAATTGTCTTCTTACTGATAGTATTTGGTGTTGGATTTACCTTAGGTTCATTCGGTGGATTATTCTCAGAATGCTCCGGTATCATCAATATCGCCTTGGATGGTGCAATGTTGATCGGTGCTTTCTCAGGAATTTCGTTCTGTAGAGGTATAGCTGGGGCGATGAATGGAAATCCTTTGATATCAAATTACTGGTTTGCTAATTTGATTTACATACTAGGTTTAATTGTATGTATACTCGTCTCTCTAGCATTTTCATTCTTGCTATCATTCGTGTCAATCAAATTCAAAGCAGATCAAACAATTGTCGGAACTGCCTTGAATAGCGTTGTAACAGCTATCGTTTTGATTGCTAATACAATTATCTTAAACAAGGATAAGCCTGAAGTTGACGTCTCAATGTTTATGAGCGCAACAAACATTAAATCCGGAAATGAATTTATCGACGGCTGTTTCTCTAATATGAATTTAACTCTCGTGATTGGAATCATAATGATTGCTATTTTGGTTCTCACTATGAACAAAACTAAATTCGGCCTTAGATTGAGAGCATGCGGTGAAAACCCACAAGCTGCTGATTCTGTCGGAATCAATGTCAATAGAATGCGTTACATCGGAACCGCTATAGGAACCGCTGCCGCCGGGGCTGGTGGATACATAATATTCTCTTGTTTGAAGTTAGGTGAATGGAGTTTAAATTCAGGTGTCTTCGGTTACGGATTCTTGGTCTTAGCAATAGAAATTCTAGGAAACTGGAAGGCTATAAATGTAACCATCTCTGCTTGGATTTTTGCAGCATTCTTCGCTTTTGCAAACTTCATGACAGTCGCCTTCAGTTCAGGAAATGCTTTCTATAACAGCAAAGCTTTCTACATGTTGCTTCCATATTTACTCACATTGTTATCATTGATCATCTTCTCAAAGAAAAGCCATGCTCCAAAGAGTGAAGGTATTCCATACGACAAATCGAGTAGATAATGATATAAAACTTAAAAGACTCCATCAAATGATGGAGTTTTTTTATTCACTTCAAAGAAGTAATTGTGAATTCATTAATAGACAAAAGGTTAAATTTCGAAGTTAACCCCATTCATTTCAATCTTTGGATGTCTTTTCCTCCACTGACGATTCTTCATCAACAAGTTTTATAAGACCTTTTTCAAGAGCGACACTGGGATGCTTAAATTTCTTTCCATTATAATCAACTACAATGTTTCCTTTGACATCGATGTCTATAATAGTACCTTCTCCTCTAGCCCCTTTAACTTTTTTCCCAATCAATTCTTTTGTATCTGACATTTTGACTTGCTCCTTTCCTAAATTTTATCGTACAAATCCTTAATTTTCAATTTATTTGATCATCAAGTTCAAGCTAGATTCATTCAAATAGAAGTGCTAAAGAATCCTAACTTTTATAAAATATAGAAATTCAATTCAAGCTGTTATTGATCACTTACATAACAAATTGATTTAATATATTATTCAAAAGAATACATGCAGTAAAACAAAGAAAGACATTTTTTATAAAGAATTTTAAATTGAACCATGCATATTTACTTTTTAATATTGTTAAATAAGATCGACAAATAAAATAGCATTACTAATCCACTTAAATTTCCTTTTTAATACATATAATGATGATATTGATGGTAATGAATATCAATAAATCAAAAAATCTCTTGGATTTTAACCAAGAGATGTGATTATCTATGGCAAGAATTACCTAAAATGATACAATTCCCGCACCCTTACTTATCTGCTGTGTTTTCTCTTATACCTTAATAATTGTAATCGTGTAAGGAGTTAATCATATTTATCAATAATATAACATTTATTCCAACCTTTTTTATGACAATATGGACACCTCAAATATCTCTTCTTCATAGTATGTGCGCCCATTAAATATTCCCTCATTGTTGGTACAAATTTCTCACCACAATGACAACATTCATATACCTCAGTGTTAACTGCAACCAATAAAATCAAAGCAATATTTGATACCACTAACAAAACTGACATTACGCAAACTAGTATTTTTATCCATACTTCTTCAATTACAAATCCTGCTAATAATATTAATCCTAATGTTATAAGAATTGTTACAATAGCTGAAATCGTGGAAATAGTATATTTAAGTTTCGGGCTTGTTTTATCCATTAATTTTAAAAGATTATTTTCGGCATTAATTCGATATTGTTTATCTTGTAATCTTTCTCCAGTCATTAATTCATTTGCATCAATTTCTAAACATTTACATAATGGTAAAATTAAACTAATATTAGGGAAGCCAACACCTCGTTCCCATTTACTAATTGTCTTTTCAGATAGATTTAATTTTTCTGCTAACTCTCGTTGAGTTAATCCTTTTTCTTTACGAATTAAAGCAATAAATTTTCCAGTTTTATTTAAATCCATTTTTGCCTATCTACTTACAAGAATTGTTTACTATATAAAAACGATAAATCACACTCACGCTCCGTAGAGTTTTATAAATTCCACTTTTAATTTACTTACAATTATTTAGTCATGCTACTTCTTGATGCAATATATTGGCACGATTGATTTTTCTATTGTTTGTTTTAAATCGTTGCAAATTTTCAACGATTCTAAAAGGATTATTTATTTATATATGCTGTTACTTTAGCATTGCCCTTTTTTTCAACTATTTTTTCAATTTAAGCATTTAATATTCTAATCAATGTATCTTTAGTAAAACCACTTATTTTTTCTAATTCATTTCTACTATATGAATATTTTTGTTTCATAACATCCTAAACCTTTTTTTCATTATTTGATAAGTTACTTTGTTCAATAATTGGCAATGTAACTGATATTCCCTTAATTACTTAACGCCTAAACAATTTAAGGAGCTAGTTTTCCCCTTAAATTAAGAAAAATGTCTACTTTCTACTGATTAGTCCAAAAATACCACCAGCAAAGGCAGTCCTAAATAAATATTATTCTATTTTTTATAAATATACCTAGTATTGCGAGAAGTCCCTATTTTTTCAACAACTCCGCTTTTTACAAGCTTTCCTAAGACACTCTCAATAGTAGTAACACTTACATCTGGTAATACTTTATATATATCCGCTTTAGATAATGGTGTGATGCTGTTTTTCAATGTTTCTTCAATACGATTTGTCTTAGATAGTTTTTTACCATTGACAACACTAAATCTCATATCTAGTTCTCTATAGCAACGAAGAAGCATAAATATAAAGTTCTCTACAAAAGCAAAATAATCATTTTCGTTAAGGTCCCATCCCTTTGATGAAATTCTTAGTGCCTCATAGTAAAGATCTTTATATTTATTGATTTGTTCCTCGTATGAAATATATTTAACAACGTCATATCCTTCTTTATATAAAAGCAACAAAGATAAAAGTCTACTCATTCTACCATTTCCATCTGAGAAAGGATGTATACATAAGAAATCTAAAATGACGCATGGAATAAGCAATAACGGATTTATACCATAATCTTGTTTCGCTGATAAATAGGCAAAATAAAGCTGTTCCATTGCTTTTGGTGTTTCTGATGCTGGTGTTGGACAAAAACGAACACTTCTATTACCATTCGCATCAATCTCTAATATAACATTGTCAGTATCTTTGTATTTTCCACCATACTGATAGTTTGTATATGAAAGCAACATTGAGTGAAGTGACAATATAGTATTCTCTGAAAAATCTAATGTTTTATAATTCATGTGTATTAGATTGAGCGCATCTCTATAACCTGCAATCTCAGCTTCATCATGATTTAAAGGCGCACTGTTTTTATTTACGATTTCTTGTATTCTACTATCGCTAGTTATGATGCCTTCAATAGCATTTGAGCTTTTAACTGATTGTACCTTAGCAATCTTCTCTAATTCATTAAATGCATCAGTATAGATTCTTTGCCTATCCAATGCTTTATTTTTCAATTCACCAATAGACAATGATAACGTGATAAATTTAGATGGTATGTTAGTATTTTTTAAAAAAGAATAATCAAACTTATGCATATATTCCTCCTAATGTGCATATATTTTGGCAAATAATATGCAGATATTCAAGCACTTTGTGGGTTAATCTGCATATTATTTATATTTTTATATGCATTAAAACTATTCAATATGCAAAAAGAGTCAACTCAACGATTCTATTGAACAATTAATCAGGGCTTCTCAAAAAAATAATCAATCATATAAATTTAAATTTCATAAAACAAAAAAGTCATCAGGTTTTAGTCTCTAAAAAGACTTGATCTGATGAATATAGTGGCAAAATCGCAAAAAAGAGGTTAAACCACTTATTTTGATGTGAACCCCATTTCCTGTTCGATGACTCGAGTCCAAGATTTGGGGTTAACGTCATTTAAACTTATTTTAACAAGAAAAAAGGCTAATACCGAAGTATTAACCGCATTTACTGAATATGGTGCCGACAAGTGGATTCGAACCACCAACCCTTCGCTTACGAAGCGACTGCTCTACCCTTAAGAGCTATGCCGGCACAACTTTGATATTTTAAAACAATTATCGCTTAAAAACAACATCTCTATATTTACTAAAAGAAAGAGATGATCCATATTAATTAATGTTAAAGATTTTTATTGAGGTTTAATTATCTATTATTTTCTTACAAACCATTTGTTGGTCCAAACACTACGCTCTAGCTCAATAGAATTGTTACAGCTAGGACAAACTACATAACCACTATCACTAACATAAGTCTCTCCAAAGAACGGTTTTATATCTGTTTGAGTAATAGCCAATTTAGCACCACAAGTAACACATGTGATCTTAATTTCTTTTCCTTCCTTTAACACTTTCATAAATAATGTACTCCTATCTAAAAGAAATTTTATTAATTCAAGCGCTTAAAAAGTGCTAAATCATTTATTTAATAAATACTTCCTAAATATCCGCTTAGTTAAGTATAATAATTTTAAATAACTTTTAAAATTTAATATTTAAAATTAAAATTGTCAATTTTTAATTAATACGAATTAATATAAAGAAATTAAAAATCACTCCATTGAAGGAGTGATTTAAATTTACATAAGCTGTTACTTAATCCAAATATTTTGAATCGAAGTTATCAATGAATCATAGATTGAAGCGATATTCTCAGGAAGCTCATTATCGCCACCGAACAAGCTTGTTGAAGAATGCCAATTTTGATATGTCTCTTCTACATTAGACTTTGCATTATTTATCTTGGTAATAACTACTAAAGCTTCTTCTTTGCTAGTCACTTTTTGGGCTTCAGGTTTCAAAGCAGCGACATCTTCTTTAGCCTTAGCTTCCATCAATCCATCGTACTTATCTACATTATCCGAGATGAGCTTAGCCTTAAAAGCATCATAATCAGAATCTTTTACATTACCGCTTTCATCGATAGCAAAGACATTCTTGCTCAATTGCATAGCTTTGCTCATAGTTGAACTAACAACTGCTAGGTCATCATAAGAAGTTATAGATCCAGCCAATTCAGTAATCTTATTTCTAAGCTTGGTGTTGACTTCCAAAGCTTTGGCTATAGAAGTATCGATTGAAGTTTTATTGTCACCATAGAACATAGAATATTGAGGATAGGTATGGCAACCATTGAATATCTTGCAATCTTTATCAATAATCTTTCCAATCTTATCAAAGGAATCATATAAGGATTCTTCCTTGGTGTCTTCTACTATGACATTTATATACTCATCATACAATGAGGCATACTTAGTCATCAAAGCATCTAACTTTGCCTTCTCAGCTTCAGTATAGCTAGATTCATAATTCTTGAAATAAGACAGTGTAACAGCATTGAATCCGTCTTCCCCAAATACCTCAGTACCGTCAGCTAACTTACCAGCGATTGTCAATCCATCCACATTTGTTTGATCAAATGAATCTGCATATGTCTTTGATTTATTAAACAATTTAATTCCTTCATCATATGCCAATCCGACATATACTTTACTGCTACTAGTTTCAGCAGCAGGCTTTACAAAGTCATAAGTTTCAGGATTGAACAATCCTTTAGTATATGTATCCAAAGCTTCGACTTCAGCTCCGACCTTGGCAATCTTTTCTCCATAAGCAGAAGTTAATTCGATGTTTTCACCCTTAGATTTAATGATGTCTTCTGCATCGACACCATAACTTGAATCGACGCTGAAATCATAATATTCATCAACTTTATTCTTCAAAGCTTTGTATTTTTGATATGAAGCCTGAGCATTCAAAGCTCCTTCATCCATCTCGTCTAAAGCATCAGCTTTTAAGTCCTTAGTAGTAGGATCTAATTTCAAGGCTAAGTCGATACCGACAGGAAGCAATCCTAAAGCAGTGACCCCAACAGTGACATCAAAACCGGTAAATGTAGAAATATCGGCATTAGCAACTTTTGTGAATTCCAAAGAGAGGGAGACATTGCTGAGTGTTGCCATTCCGCCAGTCAAATCGTTCATATAAACATTGGCATCAGTGATTCCAGTATCATTCAATCCCAAGGTGATGATCGTCTTATGATTTCCAGTAATTTCATCATCTTCGCCTTCGATAGAACCTTCAAGTCCAGTAGCTAAAACACTCAATGCTTTTGCTATAGCGTTGTCCTCAAGATTGAATGAAGGAAGCAAAGCTTCCAAGATGGACATATCAAATCCCTTATTGAGCATTCCATCTTCTCCAAAAGCAATATCGACAAATGCTTTGAGTGTATCAGCCAAATTTGAAGTATCAGGAATTTCAGGTAATGTCAACTCTGTTTCGGCATATTCTCTCAAAGTTTTCTCATCATTTTTCAATGCTCCAGTTTCATCTTTAGGAGTGACTTCGGCATAATAATAGACATTTTGTCCATCCTTATAGTCGATATTCATCTGACCATATGAATTGGATTCATCGAATCTATCGTTATAGAAGTTAGCAGCATTCATCTGCAAATCAGAGATATAAGGAATAGAAGATAAATCGATTCCCACAATTCCCATAGATGAAACGAGCTGTAAAAGGCTGAACACTGAATTCAAAGCGTGGAGAGGAGAGGCTGAAGCATCTGTTCCATCCTTTTCTTTGTGGATAGCAGTAGCATTTTTAACTACTATTTGTGCATCAGCATTCTCGCCACTTCCAAACTTCCCATTGACAGTACGATAAGACAAATCGAAAGGAGCTGCCAAATCTATCATCTTGCTGCCCATTAAATCAACACTGGCATACAAAGCACCTTCTTGTCCTTTTACACCAATGACATCCTCTTCCTTAGATGAAGAAGTATTACCAGTCTTTCCTGTATCTGTGGAAGGAGTTGGGGTTGAAGGTGTGCTAGGACTAGTAGAAATACTAGAAGTACTAGAAGAAGCTTCGCCTCCACAGCTTATTAGCATTGTAGACATGACTAACAACAATCCAATTGAATATCTTTTTTTCATTATATTTACCTCATTAAATGAACTTGTCTCTTTTGAAGACAAGTCCATTCTAAACTCATTTGAAAGATTAAAAAAATAAAAAATCAATTAATAATTAAACTACTTAATAGTAAAAAAATCCTACTATCTTTTGATAATAGGATTAGTATAAATATAATTATTTAAGACCTCGTAGATTCAATTATTCATTTCTTTTCATAGCATCTACCGGTTTCATATTAGCTATAGAATAGGAAGGAATCAAGGCTGATAAAATTGCCGTACCAAAAGATAAGACGAATAGAACCATTCCTTGAATCCAATTGAATGACAGCATAGATAATGGCGACATACCCATCAAAGAAACTAACAAAGCATTGAGTGTCGGAGTCAAAGACCAAGTTATTGCAAAGCTTAATATGAAATTGACAGCAGCTATCAATAAACTTTCTATAACGAATATTGCAAAAACATCTCTACTAGTCGAGCCTAATCCTTTAAGAATTCCTATATCTTGTTTCTTAAAAGCAACAGATGTAAATATAAAGTTCATAGTAGTCAGAACGGCTATGATTCCAATTCCAATCGCTATGTACATAGCATAAGTAGATATTCCAGTAATCGTTCCTAAGAACGATGAATCTAGTTTAGAAGCTATGTATGAATTTATCGTATAGCTCTTTTGAATATAGGATCTTTGAATATAGTAAGTATCAGCTTTGAGAGTCAAATTGTGTTTAGACTTGCTGAAACTATATACTTGTTTTATTTCATCCTTAGAGTTTGTCGGAACATAAACTCTAGAAATTAAATTAATTCCGTCCTTTTCTCCTTGTATGTCGTATTTCTTAATATTATTAGCAGAAAAAGCCGATGGGCTGAAGAAGACTGTCGTTTCCATTCCCGTACTTCTTCCATCGGTAGAGCTTGAAAAATCGACATATGATTGAATAATCTTGTCCTTACTATTATCTTCAGCCTCGAGATTATTCATAGCAGTCTCAATATCTTCTTTGTTTAAATCGGTCTTAACTACTCCCACGACCTTATAGATGGTCTCAGATTCATCCAAAGAATCTGTGTCAAAACTCTGATATATCTTAATCTTTTTTCCTAAGATGTTTTTATATAGATTCTCACTATTAAAGCATCCTTTTTCGACTAAAGTTCCACTAGCTGAATCAGTAAAATCGTAATACCCAGTCTCATTGAACATAGTTAAGAAATAATCAGTCAAAACTATTTCATCAGTGGCAGAAGGAGCTTTACTTCCGTCTACTAAGCTGAAGTCTTTATAAGCTTCGATTTGAGATAAGTCATCTAATGGCGAAATGAAATAAGTTGATAGTTTTAAATAAGAAGGTAAAGAATCAATTTTATCTTGTGGAATGCTCTTCTTAATATTTATATTCAATGTTCTATAAGCTGGAATAGCTCCTTTATAGGAGTCCTTTATGTTGTTGTAATCTTCATCAGACATATATACTGTCGACTCAGTATTATCTTCTTTGAAGACTTGTTTGTATAAAGTTATAGCATCAGTTCTATAGATGTCAGCAGAAGATGCGTAGGTATCACTCGCATCATAAGTAGATACTTCCAAAGCAAGTCCAAAGAACGTAAACGAAATAATCGAGAGGATGAAAGTAAAGACCAATCTAACCCATCCCGATTTCAAAGAACTCATAGCCATTTTCAATATTGTTGTAAATGGAATTCTTCCATTCTTTGAATTGTATTTGACATCAGAATTTATATTCTTTTCTATATCGTCTTTATTAGTCTTTGAAAATCCAACTGGTAAATCCATCGAATCATCATTGGCCATCAAATCGACTGGAAATCTAACCTTGTCTTTATATGTTATGTAGGATGGTCCATCATAAGAACTAGAAGCTTCGTTTAAGACTGATAAGTCCTTATCAGTCATATTTTTTATACCGTCTATTTTAATAAGACCTTCCCCAACTTTATGAAGGACTGTCGATCCGTCTAACACTTCGCCTTCGCTTGAATGTCTTGTGATATCATCGACTATCAAGCCATTTTTAAGTCTTATTATTCTATCCGCATAAGTCTCAACACAGGATGCGTCATGAGTTACACAGACGACAAGACAAGTCTTAGATAATTCTTTCAGCAAATCAAATATATCTCTAGAAGTAGTCCCATCCAAGGCTCCCGTAGGTTCATCTGCCAATATGACTCTAGGATGTTTTACCAAAGCTCTAGCAATTGCTACTCTTTGTTTTTGACCGCCTGATATTTCGCTAGGCTTTCTATTTGAAAGTTCAACAATTCCTACTTTCTTCAATATTTCCTGAACTTTATCTTCATTATTTTTTCCGTATTTCAATTCATAAGCCAAGGATACATTATCATGAACAGTGAAACTATTTATGATGTTATATTCCTGAAAAATAAATCCAATATATTTGTTTCTATAGGCATTGAAATCTGTGGAATTAAATGATTTTGAAGACTTTCCAAACAAAATCAAATCACCCGAATCAAATGTATCGAGACCGCCTACAACATTTAAGAATGTCGACTTACCAGATCCAGACTTTCCTAATATGAAAACCAATCCTCTATCTGGAAGAGTGACTGTTATCCCCTTCAACGCCTCTACCTTTTGACCATCTTTAGTCTTATATACTTTATGTAAATCTTTAAGTTCTATCATATTTAGTCCTTTAAAAATCAAAACAAATAAACAAGTATAGTTTTAAATTAAATATTTGTTTATTGCTATAGTTAAATTAGTTAATCATTTATTGTTTTTAATGAATACTTTATTAAAACTAATGTGTATATTCAAAAAGAGGAGAATTTTTATATATGAAAAATAAAAAAATTATATATTGCTTATCTTTATTGACTTTATCTATGACCTTATCTTCATGTGGAAAAGAAGATATCTCAGTTCCATCTGTCCCACCTATAGATACAGGTAATTCAAGTGTAGTCGAAGAAGAAGGAAAAGCCTCAGATAGACCTGAAGCACCTATAGAAAATAACTATGTTCCTGGCAGTGCTCCTAAAGATTATGATGGAAAATCAATATCTGATATAGGGACTAAAAAGAAATCTTCAGCTTATAAAGCATTCTTCTATGCCGAACATAAATTAGCTAATTCAAATTATTTCACCTACATTCAATCTGCTAATTTAAATGCTTATATTGGATCTGCTGTCGCATTTAAACAAGATGTCAGCGGATTTAGAGTCTTCATGAATAACGCTGGATTTGGTCAATCGATAACCAAATCACAAAAATCCAGTGGATTTCTGGCTTTGATGTCAGTTCCATCAGCAGTTCAAAAATACGAGGATATATCAGCTAATAAAGTAGGATATAGGCAGAATAAATCCGAAGAAAAGGATTCTATTGAAATTAAAACAGGTGAGAATGAAACAGATGGAAAGTATATTTATGGGTCATTCGATTCTGATAAGTACGATCAAAAAAAGATGATGACAAAAGAGGATTATGAGAATTACTGGGGTCATAACCTCTGGGGACTTACTAGTTATACAGTCCCATCATCAAACGCTATATATAAAGCTGATATTCAAAACATCGATGCTGGAAACTCAATAACTCTTTCATACGAATTCACTACCAAAGATACTGCTATAGATGGAGTGGATGCATCCAAAGGATATCAAAAAGAGCAGCAACAAATGTTAGGACAAGCCACTGCTAGTGTTTCAGTCACTATTGATAGCTTAAAAATCGAATTGACACTAGACAAGGATTTATTTCCAACAAAAGTTCACTGCATCGAAGAGTACACAGCTAGTGCAATGGGACAAAGTATCATCAAAATCAAAAACGACATCGTAAACGTATATAAAAAGATAGAAAGTGTGGACGATATCTCCATACCAGAATATAAACAAGACTATCAATTTGGAATTAATGCGTTCACTAAGTAACCCGATTCAAAGCTTATATACTTGTGCATATAGGCTTTTTTTATGCTTAAAAGCATAATTTTTCCTATTTTTAAACTGTGATCAAGAAAATATAAAAGCTGGTATTCAATATGAAATTTCCTTTTTTTATCGAAAGACCTAGTATTTTTTTGAAACTTCTTAAAAAAGTTGTTGAAACTTTCAAGACTCAATGATAGAATAGCAAAGCACTCAAAAAGAGCTGGAAATTTAGCTCAGCTGGTAGAGCATCTCCTTTACACGGAGGGGGTCAGGGGTTCGAGTCCCTTAATTTCCACCATCGAGTGCAAAATAAGTACCGGCATATACATGGGCGGTTAGCGAAACGGTTAAACGCGGCAGACTGTAAATCTGTTCCTTCGGGTTCAGTGGTTCGAATCCACTACTGCCCACCATGATTGGGGTATAGCCAAGCGGTAAGGCAAGGGACTTTGACTCCCTCATGCTTTGGTTCGAATCCAAATACCCCAGCCATTTGTTTTTGTTATGACTCGTTAGCTCAGCCGGTAGAGCACATGACTTTTAATCATGGGGCCATGAGTTCAAATCTCATACGAGTCACCATTTGTTTATATTGCCCTGGTGGCGAAACTGGTAGACGCAAGGGACTTAAAATCCCTCGAGGCCAAACCCCTCATGCCGGTTCGACTCCGGCCCAGGGCACCACATAGAGCGTCATAGCCTGGCACGAAAGTGTCAGGTTTTTCGTTTGTTTAAGAAATCATTTCAAATAAAATGGACTACAAACCCGTAGCCCTTTTTATTTATTCTTTTTGAATTTCGACTTTATATATCCTTTAAACATATTCCAAATATAATGTTTATCCATACAAGCAAATCTAAATTCTTTATACTTCAATTTATTTGCGTCGATATAAACATCTAACATAAGCTCAGCAATATAGCCGAAGACTCTTTTATCCTGGCCTATATATTCATCTAGATCAATTCTTTTTTCTACTTTTCCTAACAATTCAAACAACCAATCCAAATATGCATTAGCAGTTTCTTTCTTGGCTACGAACATATTGAAATAATGACCATAGACTCTTCTCATCACTTTCTTATAAGACTTATAGTATTTAGGATAATCAGTCTTGATTATATCTTCTGTGACTTTAAGTCCTTCCTTTTTATGTGCCAATATGTAATGAAGATAATTGGTGTGAATAACCATGACAACTTTGGCCGGTAAAATAAAGTCATATTTCTCCAATGTTTTCTCTATTTCTTTTTCACCGATTATATTATCTAAAGATTTCTTGCAGAAAAAACTCTTCATAAGAAATCTTCTATAATGCGCGATCCCAAAATACTCGTATTCATTATTTCTATAAGCCCAGTAAGCTCCGGTCAATTCACAATAGCTAGCATTCTTGCTAGAAATATTGTCACCCGTATTATCTAAGCAATTATAAAAATGCTCATTCCTAAAATCAGCTCCAACTTCAATTGGAACATAAATCGGATTAGATGGCATCAAAGCCTTCTTATGAGCCATGACACCAATAAATATCTTTTGATTCATGCCTAAAATTATAGCATAAATAGTATGTTTTAAATTACATAAGAAAATCATAAGAAATCACTCTAAACAACTTGGATTTATAAATACATAATTCACATCTAAAATGATATACAAGATTCTATAGATTAAACACTACTAGTAATCGGTAAAAATATAGAATTCTACAAAAAAGTGAGAATTTCAATTTATTATTTACTATATCCTTAATGATTTTCACAATCATTGAATACTTCAATTCATGATTTTGATAATAATCTCCTACCATATTAACTTCATATGCAAAAAGAAGTGCTTAATCATTTCATTTAATTCATAGAATCGTTAACTTTGATACAAAAATTGAATTGATAATTATTCCAAAGACAAATGAATACTAATGATTTATAATTAACTTTAAGTGAGGAAATAAAATGAAAATTTTAAAAAGTTTCAATACTTTAAGAAAGAGAAAATTTTTTAAGAGTTCCAATACTTTAAGAAAGATTGTAGGGATTAAAAGCTTATTATCTTTCTTTGGCAGAGCAAGTAAAAAAGCCATTTATTTAAACCAGGGTAGACAAGGATTAGACCCCAGTCAAATAAAAGCAGCTGATATCCTATTCAAAGATATAGCTATTAAATACAAAGATGCTCCTAAAAGTACAGAGCCGATAAATAAAACTCTATTCTTGTTTTGGTGGGATGGATTTGATTCAGCACCTGAAATAGTAAAGCTCTGTGTTAAATCAGTTATAAAGAATTACCCAGATTACAATATCATTCTATTGGATAAAACAAACTTAAAAGAGTATCTTCCCGAAGACGATATCGTCTTCCAGGCATACATGAAAGGCAAAACAATAATTCAAAACTTTACTGACTACCTTAGATTTTATTTGATGTATAACTACGGAGGATATTGGATAGACTCAACTCTTTTCTTCCTAAAAAGATTTCCTTTAGATGAAGTTATAGGTGATGAAGACTTTGGGTCTATCGGATTCAGTACATTATCCAGATGTTTCTATGTCGATGGAATAGGTACTAAATGGTGTGATTTCTTCTATGGTGCTAGAAAACATGCACCTATTTGTAAGGCATTCTTAGAATGCTTTCAACGCTACTATTCTAAGTACAATTTTCCTTTTGATTATTTTATGATGGATTGTATCTTATTCGTCTTTATGAAATATTTTATAGAGAATGGTGTATTAGACAGGATCAAAACCTATCCTGGCAGTGCCATATATGTATTCCAAGGAGTTGGAATCAATGCAGAAGTAGATGAAAGAAAAATCTATGAATGCGAAATAATGCCTCAAAAACTAGATAGAAAAATCAAACTATCAAAAGTTAAGAAAGGTAGATTATTAGATTACTTGTTGAACACTGTCAGATAAGCATTTAACATTAGTATTTAATCTAATATCAATTCAATGACAATACATTAAAAACAGGAATCGACATCCTGTTTTTTAATACTATTCTTTTATTTATAGCATCGATATAGTCTAAATAATCATCAACTGTTTTAATAAAGCCATAGTCATAGTACTCTATTGAAATGGGATCTCCTCTATTATAAGTAGATAATTTAGTATCCAATTCTATTAATTCATCATCCGATAAAAGTGGCTTATCCACTTTATTTTTCTTTTCTTCCATCTTTTCTAAATAATCCTCTTGTTCAGGAAGAGATTTATAAGGAGCCCATTTAACCATCCCTCTATCTCTAAGTCTCATGCTTTATGGCCTCCTATTTGAGTGAGTCTGTTCTTTTCAGTTGAATGTTCTTGTAAGGACGAACACCTCATAACTGACGTGTTTCCAAACCTTTCTCTTATTTTGTCAATGGTCTCATCCATTCTCTTGTCTTTATCATGTTTAGACCAATCGGTCATGAAATCTAGTTGCATCGAATCTATATCCACCAATTCACCACCGACCAAACATAAGCTCCTTATCAAAAGATTTAAAGGACACGAACTAGTCAACAATTCTATAGCTTGTTCTATCTCGTTAGAGGTTTCTAATGGTCTTTCAAATCTCAAGCTTCTTCCATAGCTTTGTGATTTATCCTTAGATCCTCCGAAAAACAAATCCAATCTATTCATAGCCATATGATTGTCTCTAAGTCTTCTAGATAAGACTCTTCCCATTTCTTTAGCAACACCTATAGCTTCATTTATATCAGCATCGAAGAACAAAACTTGGCCTACCGATAAAGACTTTGGTTTTGTTTTAATTTGTGAAGAGATAACAGCCTTATCAATTCCGTTAGCGTGAAGATAAAGTTCCTCACCTTTTATTCCAAATTTTCGAGATAGATATAAAGGATCAGAGCATGCAATATCTCCCATGGTTTCAAAGCCCAAAACGTTCAATCTCTTCTCCATTCTCTCCCCTATTCCCCACACTTTGGATAAAGGATGAATAGGCCAAAGCTTTTGCTGAATGTCAGCTCTAGTCCATTTATCGAACAAATCCTTCTTGTGCTTAGCTCCTAAATCCATAGCAACTTTAGCCAAGAATATATTCTCACCAATTCCAGCACAAACAGTGAGACCTGTTTGTGTCTTTACTTTAGCTATGATTTCTTTAGCATACTCGATATCCGTTTGTCCTTTAGCCTTTAAATAGTTAGTAACATCTAAAAAAGATTCATCTATAGAATAAACGTGAATATCACTAGCTTCGACGTATTCTCTATATATAGATGTTACTTCAGCTGATTTCTCTAAGTATCTTTTCATTCGAGGAACAGCATAAATAATATCCGGAATATTTTTAGGAAGCTCGTATCTCCTACATCTACTAGGAATACCCTTGGCTTTCAAAAAAGGAGAAACAGCCAAAACTATCGTACCATCGCCTCTATCAGGATCACATACAACTAATGGAGTAGTGAAAGGATCAAGACCACGATCTATACATTCGACAGAAGCATAAAAACTTTTTAAATCTATAGACAATATATTTCTTGGCTTATAACCAGATAACAAATCTTTATCGCTTATATCCATGGCTGCCTCCTTTCTTTTCCAATATCATATCAAATTTAAAAGAGGCCATTTTCCCAATGGGTAGATTTTAGAACTATTAAAAATCAGCCTACATTACTAAGCAAAAAATATAAAGAAAATATGAAATAATAAAGAAAAGAGGAAACAACAGTGACTAAAGAACAATTATTCAAATGGGTCGATACAGGTCGTGAACTTGAATTCAACTACAAAGGGAAAGATTATTCAATAACCTATTACAATGACGATAGGAAGGATTTTATTTCTTTTTGCGAAGCATATGATGAAACCGTAGATGTAGCGACAGTCGACGAGCTTTGGAATTCGACCTACAAAGGAATAAAATTGTCCGATATGTTATCTTCAATCCCTGAAGATAAAGTTGACGTGTTTTAAAAATTCGAACAACTAAAAGCACAAGACAATAAAAAACAGCAACTTAATCAGTTGCTGCTTTTTATTGCAATCTATTCATCCTTATCAATTATATGACCTGAAGAAGAAATATTTTTCTCATCTCCATCAAATGGAAAATTATCTTTATTCGCTGGAACATTCTTCACATCATCATTTACTTTGGACCTTATTTTATCGGAGTTATCCGTGACCAACTCATCAGGAAGCTCTGGAGTTGGAACAAAATCTTTGTCCTTTTTATTTAATCTTTTAGTTAGTTTGGATTTTCTTGAAAAATATTTCTTAAAGGCTTGAGGTGTAAAGAACAAATCAAGAATTATGAATATAGCGATAAAAGCTAAGACGACCAAAGCCATTACAGATACAGGAACCTTATGTCCAAAGAAATCTAGCTCTAAACTAAAGTCACCTTCAACACCTTTTATGAAAGCTGTAATTTCTTGCTCACTCTTAGTTATTAGACCACTACCACTATTAGATGCATCGATCAAAGTTTGATAAAGTTCAGTCAATGGTTTACGCATAAAGTAATTTCTAAACAACCCTGATGAATAGGAACCAGGGAAGAACATGGTTAGATATTGAACATATCTAGGCATCATCGAAGCTGGTAGATATGCGCCACACAAGAATCCAATAGCGGCTGAGAAAATGGCTGTTACCGAAGACAATACTGAAACACTATTCACAAAGGAGCAAATAAAATGTACTAAAAGCGTGGCACTAATTGTAGAAAGGAGCATAACTCCTACGATTGCACATCCATCTATGAAATCAGGAAGAATTGCCCCATAAGCAGCTAAGTAAATCAGACAAATTAAATAAACTATAAAATTGACTAAGAAAGTAACAACAGCATTGAACACAGCATATGAAACAGTGACTGTCGATCCACTAATAGGAGAAGAAGCAAAGTCTTTTGTAATTCCCATCTCCTTATCAGTTACCATAACATTTTCAGTATTTAAAGCAACCGTAATACAAGAGACAGACAAGACACCTGCTATCATCCATTCATCTGCAATACCCCTAATTTTATGTACCAGTTCTAATGCCTCTTTAGTCGCATTCTCAGGATCGAACTCAAATCCCAAGCCTTCCTTGATAGCTGCATCCAATTGAGATACTTCCATAGGCCTTAAGAAAATTACATAAACCACTAATACCACGAGTGGGACCATTAAGGAAAACAAGACAAGGGTATGATTTTTCCAAAATACTTTGAAATGTCTTTTGACTAAATAATAAAGGACGCTCAATTGATTAGGCTTTTTATACAATTCAGCTTTGGATTCGTTATTAACACTATTATTCATCACTTGCCTTCCTCCATATTTCTAACACCAGTCAAGTTCAAGAAAACATCATCCATACTTCCTTTGACCACTTCAAAATCAGTCAATAGATTTTTGTTCTTATCTATGAAATCTATAGCATCGATTGAGTTTTTGACTAGAATTCTATAATAATTGCTATCGTGATTATACGTAAACTTTCTTCCTTGTAATAAAAATTGGTTCTCCCAATCTTCATTGTTCTTACCATAAACTAACACATAATCACCAGAATATTGGTTCTTCAACTGAGTAGGAGTTCCTTGAGCGATTATATTACCCTTATCCATTACGACGGCATAAGTAGCTTTCTCTGCTTCTTCCATATAATGAGTTGTAAGGAAGACTGTCATTCCTGTTTTTTCTCTCAAATCATTCACCAAATTCCATACGGAGATTCTTGTTTGAGGATCCAAACCTGTAGTAGGTTCATCCAATATCAAAAGCTTTGGATCATGCACCATAGCTCTAGCTATATCGACACGTCTCTTTTGACCACCAGATAACTTGCCGACAGGTCTTTTTAAGAAAGATTGAAGGCCGAGCATATCTATAAGTTTTTGAATTCTTTCTTTCTTAAAAGCTCCTCTCAATCCATAGAAACCAGCTCTTATTTCCAAATTATCAATTGGAGAAAGCAAAGGATCCAAAACTGAATTTTGAAAGACTATTCCTATCTCGCTTTTGATGAGATCTGAATAATGATCTTGATCATAGCCATCCAAATAAATCTTTCCGCTATCTTTTGAAAGAATAGAAGTAATGATATTAATTGTCGTTGATTTGCCAGCTCCGTTTTGTCCTAAGAAAGCAAATAAAGATTTCTTTTTCACTGAAAAAGAAATATCGTTTACAGCAGTTAAATCACCATATTTCTTGACTAAATGCTGAACAGATAATATTTCATCTTTTACTACAACTGAGTCATTCCTCGAAGGAGACCCAAATAAATGAAAAGGTTTAGAGCTCATATAACCTCCTTACATTAATGCGTATTTTATCATACCAACAATTTATAAGAAAAAGCTAGACAAGGTATGTATCATTCTTTTTTTAAAACAATTTATTGTCCTTTTCAAAGTAAAAGTTCAACAAATCCACTTTTACTAAGGTATATGTTTTATTGAGATTCTAACCACCTACTAAATCATTCTCATCATGTTAAAATAAATCGAATAGAAAGGATTAAATTTTAACTATGGAAAAAGAAGAAATTGACAACACTCCTACCCCACACAACAGTGGAAGAAAAGGAGATTTCGCCAAAGTTTGTTTGATGCCTGGAGACCCTTTAAGAGCCAAGTTTATCGCTGAAAACTTTCTTGAAAACCCTGTACAAGTAAATGGTGTTAGAGGAATGCTCGGATACACCGGAACATATAAGGGAATCAAAATCTCAGTCATGGGCTCTGGAATGGGTATGCCTTCAATTGGAATCTATGCTACTGAATTGTTTAGATTCTATGGTGTAGAAAAAATCATTCGTGTCGGATCTTGTGGTGGATATGATCCAGAATTGAAAGTGTTCGATACATTAATTGTCCAATCCGCTTCTACAAACTCCAGTTGGGCAAAGCAATATGAATTGCCCGGTGATTACTCAGCTACACCTGACTTCCAAACCATGATTGATGCTTATGAAACTGCAAAGAAGCTTGGAATTCCTACCAAGGCTGCAGATGTTCTCTCTGAAGATAACTTTTATAACGATGTAAATCCTGAGGGATGGAAGAAATGGACTTCTATGGGAATATCAGCTTGTGAAATGGAATCATTTGCTCTATTCTGCATCGCTAAGCATCTCCACAAGAAAGCTTTGACCATTCTCACCGTTTCAGACTCTGTCATCAATCATGTATACACAACAGCCGAAGAAAGACAAACATCATTCAAGAATATGATGCAACTCGCTTTAGAGACTGCCTTAGTCGGAGAGTTGAGAGACAGCAAGTAATTTAAATTTAGGAGAAAATAAAATGACTGTTCTTTTTGTAACCATATTAGTCATTTGGATTCTCCTTTCTCTATTCTTATTTGTTTGGTTCATGACCGCTAATATCAGAAGTAAAAAATCTTTTGATGACAAGGTCTACAAGAAATTGATGAGTCTAGCAAAGAATAGAGATTATTTGATGTTCAACAATGTAAAAAGCAACGATGAGTTCGGAAACGAATATGAGTTTAAGTATATGATAATGGCAGATAAGTTTTGTTATGCCATCAATGAATTGAACGTCAATGGTGCTATCTCCGGAATCAACATAAATGACAATTTCTTCAGTAATATTGATTTAAAAAATAAAAGAATCTCTATTGATAACTTCTATAAAACTACTAAGAAAATGGCTAAGGGATTAGATTCTTACTTACAACAAAGAGATATAACAGACAACTGCTACATAATTCCTATAACTGTTGTTCCCAATTCAATAAGCATCGATCCTGTTTTAAAATGCGAGCACGATAATTCTTACCTTTTCAAATTAAAGGATTTAAAGAAAGGTATTATATCTATCGAAGATAAAACTAATGTCGGTCCAGTTAGAAAGGATGTCGCTGAGGCATATAGAAAAACATTAATATCTTTATCCTCGGTAGAAGATAAAAAATAGGTTTTTGTAAAAAATTTATTAAGCCTTATCCAAAAAGAAAATAAAATAAGTTTGGAGGTTAGTTTTTATGACCAAATTAATAGTTTCAAATATGAAATGTATGGGATGTGTACATAAGATAGAAGATATATTGAAGACAAATTCAATAGAAGCCGAAGTCAAGCTTGAAGATAAGACAGTGACAATAAATGAAACTGATGCAAATAAAGCAAAGGCTTTGATCAAGTCCATCGGTTATTTAGTGAAAGAATAAACACATGAAAGAATTTCAAAAAATATTGAAAGAAATCGGATGGAAGAATTTTTGGAGGTTGACTGGTGGACTAGTATTGCCGATCACAATGCTAGCAATACTAGTGATGTTTGCTCCGACAACTTCTTTCATAACCTTGTTCTTAATTCCTCTTGTCATTCCTTTATTGGCTATCAATTGTCAAAAAGTTTGGTACAAAGCTATGGGCAAAAATGATGAAGACATCTCACCTTTCGATTATGGAAGATACTATAAAAATGGTGGCTTATATGGATCGTTGGGATTTTTATCACCAACAGTATCTTCAGCTTTGATAGGTGCGGCTTGCTTCACCTTACTAACTTTAGTTTTTCCTAACTTGATGGGTGCTTTCGGTCAATATGATGTATTGTTAGAAGCAGAACGTATATTTGCTAACAACTATAACGATGGATATACATACATATTAGACAACATCAGTGCTTTCACCGGTCCTCTAGTAGTCGTAGTTGGAATAACTTTATTCGTCGCTTTAGTTTTCTTCCTATTCTTTATCATCAATTCTTTCCAAGGATATGTCACTTTTCAAAAAGTATTACCCGATGCCGACTTAAACATTGTCGGAGGTGCTTCTAGAACAATGGGTAGAACTTTGGAAAAAGGTATGTTATCCAGGAAATTAAAGACAAATTGGTTCATAATAGTTCCCATCATTATATTCAACATGTTAGTCCAAGGTGGATTTATGACTTTATTTTCTTTAATTCGTAACGATTATCCTCAGTTGATTTGCGGAGTACCAGCCGCAATAGGAATGATATTATCGACTCCTTTGATCACTCTTCTTTTGATATCAAACGTATCGACTGCAAATATCATTCTTCCTACAATCGCCTTAAGAGTAAACGAAAGAGACAGAGCATATTTAGATGCTATCTACTATAACAAGAGCTATCAACATTCAAAAGAAAATTCAGGAAAAACTCCATTCGATGGTTTAGCTGGTCCTATAAACGCCAATGTTGAAGAGAGTGAAGGTGGTTTCTTCGATGCTTCCAAAGATGATGGACCTACTTTCTACTCACCTCAAAATGACGATACATCCCCTTCAAAACCAGTCGATGAAAAAGACGATCAAAAATCAAATACTGATGCTGAGAAACAATCTGATAACAAGAGCAGTTCGCCTTCGTTCGGTTTCTTCGACTTTTCATCTAGCAATGATAAAAAAGATGATTCAAATGAAGAAAACGGTTCAAATAAAGATAAAAAAGAAAAATAATTGCTGAGTTTTTATCGTTATTAAGTATACTTTCAATAAAAAAATGGAAAGGAGGATATCTAAACAAATCAATGATCAAAATTTACACCTCTCCTTTTTGTTCTTCTTGTAAAAAAGTTAAAAACTATTTTAAAGAAAAAGGAATTCCAGTAAAAAACATAGATATAATCGCTGGAGATTTAACTGTAGAAGATATCTATGAAATACTAAAGAAAAGCGATTATGGAACAGAAGAAATAGTTTCTTCCAGGTCCAAAATATTCAAAGAGAAAAGACCTGACTTCAATTCGATGAGCGTAAAACAATTAGCTGAATTCATCGTTGCCAATCCGACAATTTTAAGAAGACCTATCATCGTCGATGATAGAAAGATACAAGTCGGATATGATCCTGATGAATTGACAGCATTCAGACCTATCATCAAACAGATAATTATTGAAAACTGTGCTAATTGTCCTTTGAATAAAGTCTGTAAGCATATGCCTTACCCCAAAGAAACAAAGCAATTATGTGAGGATAAGAAAGAATTTAAAAAGCCTCAAATACAATTAGTAAAGCAACCTAGCTAAGGTTGCTTTTTTAAAAAAGGATTTGAGCATCACTCAAATCCTCCATTATTGTTAATTATATTGTAATTATAAATCAATATGACAACCTCTTTTACTTTCTTCATAAACAACTGCTGATCTTCATCTGAAATATCGTCAGCCTTAAATTTTATTCCATCCTCTTCTTGAGATACAGTAACGAAATCAGAGGTCATATAGAATTGAGTCTCGTGCGAATAAAATAGATTGTCATACTTAGTTTGGGTTCTAAAGATGGAAACACCCATATATCTATCCGTAATATAGTCAATTCCTAATATATCCAATAATGTAGGAACGATGACATATGGACTTGTAATATCAGTATAACTTACTATCTCATTTTCATTTAATCCATTGTTCTCTGCATATGCTTTCTTCAATGTCGGATTACATATCATATTGATTGTTGAATATCTTTCAGGTAAATATATATCTGAATCTTCAATATTACATACATAAGACATCAACATCTTATCTGCGTTATCGCTCTTATAGTAGGATTCATGATCCCCATACAAGACTATTACTGTATTGTCATATAAATTCGTTTCTTTCAATCTATTTATTATCTTTCCTAACGCCACATCAAAATCCATCATAGCACATTGAATATATTCGATTTGATTTTGAATAGTGACAGAATCATCACTGCAGATATTGACCCATTTACCTTCTGACTCAGCCTCTTTCAATTTGGAGTAATATCCGAGATTCTTAAACTTTGTATAGTTTGGGCATTTTTTGCTATATGGGCCATGAGTTGAAAAAGTAGTATAGAAAGTAAAAAACGGCTCATCTTGAACAGGAACAAGTTTATCCAATGTTAAATCGACAAAATCACTATCTAATGGATAAGAACCATTCCATTTATAAATACCTTCTATGACATCGGGATTGATATCATTGGCAAAGTACGAATTAGTAAATCCAAAATTCTTTATTTCTTCTCCTCTGTTATAGAAAGCATTATTGTTATCATGAAAGAATGAAGTAGTATATCCATTATTATTCAATATATTAGGAAGAGAATATCTATCCTTGATTCTTCCAGATTGAACACTGGTTTGTGAAGCTCCTAAACCTGTGATTCCGATAAACTCTGACACATTCGTTTTGTTCTTCGAAACATTATTAACTAAATTAATTGAGTCCTTCTCCAAAGAATATAAGTTAGGTGTTAGAGTTTCATTGACAAGATATGAGCAACCAGTCTCAATCATGATAGTCAATACATTGTAATTCTGACATATTCCTTGGTAATCAGAAGTGTTAAGCCTATCATTAGCATCTTTGGTTTTTATCTTATCGTTAGAAGTCGGGTTTATCGTGGTGACTAAATCACTGAAACTAAAATTCAATACTCCAAATTTATTTAAAGATTCTTTCTTTTGTGTTTGAGTTATAAAGTTAATTGTTTGGAAAGGATTTAATCCTGATTCATTAGCATCTTTCACAAAAAATAATGTGCAGCTATTAAAAATCAAGAAAATAGCAGCCATGATTCCAGATATTATAGCTGGATGTTTAACTTTCTTATCGATCTTCTCAGATCCCTTTTTGGTCAAAAAATACATAGTAACTATAAGACCTGAAGTGACTAAATAAATAATCAACGAATATATTATTGATTTCCAAGGAATATAGCTTGAATTAAAGACTGAGACTGTGGTTCCTATCATCGCTAAATAGCTGAAGGAAAATATATCACCAGTGGATTCAAACATCATCAAATTCAAAAAGACTAACAAAGAAAAGATAACACCAATCACTATCGAATAAATCAATGAATACTTATTTGATTTAAAGAAGAATATCGGCAATATCAAAAGAATATATAAAGATAATTCCAAAAACGGACCAGCATAATAGAACTGACCATATATCATCTCGTTCAGCAATATATCGAACGCAAACATGAATAAGAAAAGAATGATTGATAAATATATTTTTCTTATTAGGTTATAATTCTTCATTCTTTACTCGCCCTTCTTTACTATTTTTTTACATTTTAATCATCCACCTTAAAATAATCTAATAGTTTTTATGTTTGATAGTTCATACCAAAGTAAATGAAATAAAGCAACAAAACCGCTGTGTTAAAATTAACGAGTAATATTAGGGGCAATAAAAAAATATGAACTTTAAAACATTTGCCCTGGATGGAAGATTTGGTGATCCGAGCCGTTTCTCCGTTGCTAAGATGGTCAAGGACGAACTGGAGAAAGGAGGAATGAGTTATTCTGAGTTGTGTCCTGACATAGTTATTTGCATCGGAGGAGACGGAAGTCTCCTCAAGTCTTTGAATTCCAGGGGATATGAAGGTAATTACCTTCTTATTAATGGCGGAACTTTAGGTTATTTAGGCGATTATCATACAAATGAATGGGAAAAAGCCGTCTTCGATTTATTGAGTGACAAGACTCCTAGTTTCGAAGAACATATTCCATTAGTTTGTCAAGACAAGAGCGGCCACTTCTTCTATGCGGCCAATGACATTTCTATGATAGCTCCAGTCAGAGCTATAAACTTCGATTTATTGATAGACAACGAAAAATTACTAGCCACCCAAGCTAGTGGATTGATCGTGTGTTCACCTTTAGGTAGCACAGCATTCAATTTATCAGTAGATGGACCTGTATTATTAACTGGTAATTCAACTTATTCATTCTCATTGGTAGCTCCGATTTGTAATAAAGTAACACATACATTCATAAAACATGGCGTATTAAATAGTACATCCACATTGAAAATTAGATTAGAGCAAAACGCAAAATTATATAAGTTCGGTGGAGACGGAATAGAAAACAGGACTATGTATGGACATGATTTTTGTTTCTATCCATCTACAAAAAGGAAATTCTATATCGTTAGATATAAAAACCACTCCTTGATAAGAAGAATGTCGGATTCATTTTCAACTGTCAAAGGATAAAGAGAGGAAATTACAATGCCATTATTTGATTCAACATTCACTGGTTATGAGTGGTACATGATTTTGATTTATGTAGTCGTAGTACTAGGACTTGTAGGTCTCATAACTTATCTTTGTATTCATTTTTCAAAAGGAAAAATTAAAAACAGAGAAGAGAAGAAAGAAAGCGAAGTCTATGTTCAAAAGACTAGCCAAGTAGCACAAATATTCGGTGGAAAAGAAAACATCATTTCTATTGAAATAAGAGGGTCTAGAGTTGTAGTAAACGTCAAGACTACAAACGGAATCGATCCAAAGAAATTAGATGAAGAAGGGCTCAAAGGTTCTATTATCATGGGTCAAAAAGTCATGTTCCCTGTCGGAAGCCAAGCTGAGGAATTTGCTAAAGACCTCAAGAATAAAATAGACGGATAATAAAATAGTGGAATCGCTCGATTCCACTATTTTTATTCTCAGTTCAATTAAAGCTTATTGGTTTCAGTCTGCATCCAACTAGCTAATGCAGTACTGTTGATATCGTACAATTCAAACTTTACTTCTTGTTCTTTTCCGCTGCTCCAATCTACTTAGGCCTTATAAAGCTATTACTTTGTTAGGATAGAAGTCAAAACAAAAAGCAAATTTATCTGAGCCTTGATGGTTTGTTTTGAACACATAGTTGTTTGATATTTCTTTCTAACTAAATAAAAACGACACCATCAATGTACTGCACCCCTCTCACTG